>JBFZEZ010000363.1:0-7749 GCA_041306585.1 Spirochaetota bacterium
GCAGTACACGATGCTGAAAAACGGCGAAGTAAACGAGGCATATCTTGATCAGGTGTTCGCCCTCATCGGCACCGACGGCATCTACAATATGAAGAAACATGCGTATGCGTACGGCGATCTCATCGATGACATATACCGGTATTTAATATCACACCTCGACCGTTTCAGCATAGACAATCTTGAATCGAAATTATACAGCGTCAAAGATGTTTACGACATGGGTACTGTATACGATGTGATCGAACGCATGACGAATGAAAACAAACCTGAAGGGATTGCGACATATATTGCCGGCCAGGCTGTTGCGGAAGCCCTCATTCAGCGGTTTATCGTCGGTGACATGTCGGTCCTTCTTATTTTTTCGGTCCTTGTTAAAATAGGGATTTTGTTTTTCAGTTTTAAAACCGCCCGCGGGATCATTCTTCCCCTGGCCGGGGTCGCCATTGCGACCGACTGGGTCATGGGCCTGTTTCTTATTTTCGGGTTCAGGTTATCAGCAGGAACTATCGCCCTTCCTACGATCCTGATCGCGATTGGAAGTGTTTATATTATTTATTTTTTATCCAAATTTTTTGAAGAGACCCTGCATGAGGGGGTTACGGATAAGGCGCAAGCCATACTCAATACACATGATAAAGTTGTTATGGCGATTAATCTTTCTGCGATTACCGCAATCGGCGCTTTTCTTTCGACCATTTATTCTGCGGGGGTCATCGACATCAAGGTCCTTGGGATTTTAACGGCGCTCGGTATATTTTTTACCGCGCTTATGACGTATACATTCACCCCGGCAATGCTCATGCTATTCCGGTTCCCCCAGGAGCGTCCGGAGTCGAGGCCTGAAAGAATGCTTTCTGAAGGGATCATGCTCCTCGGAAAATTCACCTATAATCACTACCAGCAGGTTTTTGTTGTAGCCCTTGTCCTTGCGGTAGTCGGATGCTTCGGTATTTTCAGATTAAGGACGGAGAGCAGTCTGACGGGATTCTTTGGAAAAGACAATCCCATCCGCGTATCGTGCAGTTTTATTGACAGGAAACTCACCGGAACAGGGCAGATGAATATTGTCTTTAAAATGAGGGACAAGGTGAACCTGACTTCAATGGAAGCGCAGAATGATCTCAGGAACCGCATCGATGGTTACCTGGCTGCGTATAAAACCCTGATCGGATCAAATCCGGCTTTGAATATTTCTCCATCAATGAATAATTATTTTCAGAAGGAAATCGCTTCTTTGAAAAACTCGGTAGCCGAGAACCAGGACATCCTCGAGGAAAAATGCAGGATCATGTCGGATCTCCTCAATGAATATTACACGGTCAATGCCCCGGTTGAAGAAAATAAAAAGGAAGAGCAAAAGTCCGATTCCGGGGCCTTTGATTTTTCTTCGCTTGCCGATTCATCGGCGCTTGCCTCAAGCAGTAAAAACAAAGAGACCCCGGCCGACAAAGGGATCAAGAATATCATTGAACGCATCGGGGTGATCAAGGATGAACGCGATGTACAGCTGGCGAAGAATTTCATCTCGGCCCTTCGGCAGTATGAAAATTCACCTGCGGGTAAAGAATTTGTCGGATCATTCAATGCTATGGCCGATTTTTTCGCGGCCGATTTCAGACAGCCGTCTGTTCTGCGCAAGGTCGATTTGTTGTCCCAAAAACTGAAGGCCCTGCAGGAGCCGAAGGCTGATATCGACGGAGTACTCGTGGCCCCGGTCGGCAATACCCTCGGCATCACCGATACCCTTAAAATTATTTACAAAGTGTTCTATCATAACGGCGACGAAAAATACAGTAAGATTCCGGACATTAAAGAGGACGGGATAACCGATAAGTCGCTCACCGACCGGAGCGTCATCAGTGTGTGTCTTAACCAGTTTGCCGGGGCCAACCCCGAAATGTACAAAAGCCTGCTTACCGAAGACAGCAAGATGATGCAGTACATGGTATATACCCGCAGCGATAAGGCCGAATTTCTCAAGGGTTTCAGCGATAATTTTCATTCAATGATCCGCCCCCTTTTTCCCAAGGATGATCCCTATGTTGAAAATATTGTCATCTCCGGTCTTCCCTCGATCAATATGACCATGAATAAAATGCTCCTCGACCAGCAGCTCAGCTCGATACTTATCACCATCGGGGTCGTGTTCGTTTCATGTTTGTTTATATTCAGGTCTTTCACCGGCGGGCTCCTGGCGTTGGTCCCGATCACCCTCACGGTCGTAATGTGCCTCGGGGTCATGGGCTGGTTTGATTTGCCTATCAATTACAGTACGGTCATTGTCGCATCCATCGCAATAGGAGCCGGCATTAACTTCACGATTCATTTTCTCGACCGTTTCAGGTTCGAATATCAGCATATGGGGAACAGCTTCGAAGAATCTTATTTCAACACGATGCGTTCTACCGGCAAGGCAATTATAGTGAGCGCACTTACCGTCGCAGGAGGATTCGCTGTTCTAGCCGCATCAACCTTCAAAATGCTGGCCATATCCGGGTTGATGGAAGCAATGGCGATGATCCTTAGTTCAGTGGCATCTATTACGGTAATGCCTGCATTGATAAAATGGGTTGATCCCGATTTCCTGAGCTCCAGTACGCCTGAGCAAAGCTTTATGGAACGGTTCAAAATAAAATCACTAATAAATAAATTTCCAGGAGGATCAGATGAACATCAGTAAAGTTGTTATCTCAGCCTGCATGGTGTTGGGACTTGTGCTGGCTGGATACACGGACGATGCGTTGCAAATCGTAAAAGCAAACTCAGCTCAGCCTAAATTCCAGAAGATGAAGGGCCAGATCACTTTTAAAATTTTCGGATCAGACGGCAGCATGAAGTACCAGAAGCGCATGATGATCGCCCAGTATGTGCAGAACCAGGGGAACGCGAACGAAATTGAAAATTCGATTTCGGCATTTATCGAGCCGGCTGATGACCGGGGGAATGCATATATGGCTTACCGGTATAAAAACCAGCCCGATGCAAAATTTGTATATCTCAAGGGAATCAAAAAAGCAAAAAAGGTTTCAGGCGCAACCCGGAAGAGCAGTTTCTTCGGAAGTGATTTCTCTAACGATGATATGGGATATCCGAACATTACGGAATATAATTTCAAAATTCTCGGCAAGGAAAAACTTCCTTTCAAAGGAAAAGAAATCGAATGCGATATTATCGAGATGACGCCCAAAAACGAACAGCTCAAAAGCGACATCGGGTATGGACGCAAAGTGTGCTATATCGCAAAAACGAATGACAGGTCATTCTTGACCATTCGACTCGACTTTTACGATACAAACATGAAGAAGACCAAAACCCAGGACCTCGTTTCCTTTGTTGTTCAGAAAAACCTTAAAGGCGAGAATGTATTTTTTACCACCGGACTCCTTATGAAAAATCACGGCACCGGTACTAAAACCGAGCTGATCATAGAGAACCTGAAATTCGAAGATGACGCGAACATAAGCGCGGATATTTTCACCGAACAATGGCTCGAGAGAAAATGGTGGTTGAAATTTTCATTGATTGGGCGGCTCTGCCGCAGTGAATTTTTGCGGGGCCCGGCCCCGCAACCATCCATAATGAGAGGAATGTGGATGGTCCTGTGTCTGCAACTGTGAAATTACCGGCTGTCTTTAAATATATTGTTATGTTGAGGTTGGCATGAAGAGAGTAACTGAAATGTACGCGACGTTGATTGGATTATGTTTGTACGGATTATTACTGCAGGGGACTTCTTTTGCGCAGAATGATTTGTTTCTTAATCTGGCCGATAAACCCGCGGAAAACAAGGCGGCCGACAGCGGCGCAAAAATCGAGAGTAAAGACGGGAAATACGATATTTCACTGAACGGTTATGCGATGCTCTGGGGGATCGTTAAGAAGTTCGATAATTTTGAGTATGGTGACCTCGACCAGGCCAAGATTAACGGCCGCGTTCAACTTAAATTTGAAGGGAACCTCGATACCTGGGGGCACATCCTTTCCGCTATGAACTTCAACCTGACATTCGATGCGATGCACCCGAAAGAACGAAACTATGAAAAACTGGCCAACTTTGACGTTGTTGAAACCTACTTCGACTGGTATGCCGCAAAGTGGCTCTCTGTACGCGCAGGCCGCCAGTTTATCCTATGGGGAGAAATCGAGGGGATTGAAGCCCCGACAGATATCATCACGCCCTGGAATTTCGATACAGAGACCGTTGAGTTTGAAGATTCACGCTTGGCCCCCACGGCCATCGCGTTTAATATATTCTTTGCAAAGAATCAGAAGATCGAGCTGATCTGGCTTCCGATTTTTACACCGAACAGACTTCCCTAAGATGAAGTTATCCGCAGGGGGACGCCGTCAACAGGGGTATTTAGCGTTATCCCGCGCCTTACGCCGCCATCGCATGACATTGAAAATGGGGAATACGCGTTCAGAATTTCGGGCACGATAGCGAATATATTCAGATACGGAGCCGGTTTTCTTTATGGATTCGATGATATTCCGGACGCGGATATAAAGTACATCAAAGCCCCTACAGTTCCAACTGGAGTAAGAGTCAACCTTATCAATAATCCCATAATGATTCCAACATTAGATCTTGGGTGCGATATCAAGGACAGGATTACGGTCAAAGGGGTTTCAGCCCTCTATATAACCAGGGACTGGGAGGCAAAAATCGATGAATTTAAAAATTCCACTGTTAAATATCTTGCAGGTTTCGAATCCGCCAATTTATTCTGGGACATTTATTTCTCACTCTATTTCGGGCAGATGTGGGTGATCAATTATACGAAAGAACACCCGGGTACTTTTGCGAATTATCCAAATGTAATCGTTCAGAATGAGCTGCCGAATTATGACATGCTTCTGGGACAAGATCAGCTCTATAGATATAAATGGCTCATCTCCAATACATTGCAGAGGACTTTTTTGCAAGGGAACGCCCTTCAATTGATAGTAACATACGCGTTGAGCGCGAGCCCGCAGTGGGACGCGATCGATTACGCGATTAACGCAAGCGTCGGTTATAAGATAATTGCGGGCCTCAGCATGTCACTCGGCGGGGTATTTTCCCAGAAGATGGGATCAACCAGGAATTATATCATACTGAATATGAAGTATGTTTATTGATGAAAATTTCGAATCATACATATAAAAAAGTTTAAATGTATCTTTAGATGTGGGGCCACTATCTTATTTTAAAAACTCAATAGGGGGGATTTCAATGAAAAAAATAATGTTGATGGCATCGGTATTTTTCATGCTGGTATCAGTGATTGCATGTAAAATACGTCCAAGCGCCGATGAGGGGAAATGTACTGCAACCATCTTTAATAAATCCGGCGGATCTGTTAACTTGTATGAAGCCACAGTTGACGGGAAGGATGTTTTTAAAATGATGGGTGCAGGAGATATCGATGAAACTCACCCATTGGGCTTGAGTGATGACCCTGAAATATTTATTGGCCCCGTAAATCTCCCATCTGGTACATTTTTTGTGAAATGGCAATTCTGCCGTAATGTTTTAGATCCAATTACCTGCGATGTAGTAACTGCGTCAAAGTTATTTATTGAGGGGAGAAAGTATGAAATCCATTTCACGGATACTGAACCTTATTTTGAAACATTTGAAGGAGGCAGTTCAGGCGACGGGGAGGGTGACCCGATATATCTCGACAAGCCGACGAATGTGACAGCAAGTTATGGACATGAAGATTTTATTTCAGTAACATGGGATGCTGTTGCTGACGCAAAGACCTATTCAGTTTATAAATCAAATTCAAAAACCGGCCCTTTTATATTGCTGGAAGATAAGCTTACAGCTCTAACATACAATGATAATGTTCCAACAGGGAAATATTATTTTTACCGGGTGAAAGCAATTTCCGGGAAAACTGAAAGTGGATTCAGCGATATTGTTTACGGCTACACGGGGTCAAATCAGCCACCTGCTCCTGCCGCGCCGTCCAATCTCCAGGCCTCTGACGGCAGACAGGACAATATACTGCTTACCTGGGATGTTGTTGAAGAGGCCACTTCATATAATGTGTACCGCTCAACAACGAAAGCTGGGACATATGAATTTAAGGCGAACGTTGAGGAGACAACATCTAACGATTCCGATGCAAGTCAGAACAAATTTTATTATTATAAAGTCAAGTCAGTGAATGCTTCTGGTGAAAGCAATGAATTCAGTAATTTTGATTCCGGTTATTATGGCAACTCAATCAGCATTGCAGCCCCAAAGAATGTTAAGGCGAGCAAAGGGGAGGAGCATTCGGTTGAAATCACATGGAACCAGGTTCCAGGTGCAAATTATTATGTGGTTTACAGGCGTCCATACAAAGGTGTAAACAATAATGAATCCTTTAGACCTATTATTGACAGAGTCGAAGGGACTTCATATGAGGATGATTCTGCAATACCGGGGATGGACTTTGAATATTATGTTATAACGTTTGCCGGGTATATTCAAAGCGTTCCGAGTGTATATGTTACCGGGTACAGGCTGGAGGAATCAGGGAACGACCCGTCGAGACTTGACGCGCCGATACATGTGACAGCGAGTGTTAATCTTGAAAAAGCAATAAAAATTACATGGGATGCTGTTGACGGGGCAAAGACCTATGCAGTGTACAAATCAAATTCAATAACCGGCCCCTTTACATTGCTGACTCATTATCTTACCGGTGTAACATATTATGATCAGGTTCCAGCTGGAAAATATTTTTACTACCGCATTAAGGCTGTTGCCGGGGGAACCATAAGTGACTTCAGCGCTATTGTTTGGGGATATGCGGGTTACAACATCCCGCCGGTTCCTGCCGCATCGTCCAATCTACAGGCATCTGACGGCACAGTGGCAGATATGATACAGCTTACCTGGGAAGGTGTTGAAGACGTTTCTTCATATTCTGTGTATCGCTCTTCAACGAAAGCCGGGATTTATGATCTGATCGCACATAACATCCAAACATTAACATACAATGATCAAACAGCAGACCCGAACAGATTTTATTATTACAAAGTAAAATCGGTGAATCCTACAGGTGAAAGCAATGACTTTAGTAATATCGATTCCGGTTATCACGGAAATTCTGTCAGCATTGCTCCCCCTGAAAATGTCCAGGCGGGCGACGGGGCGTCAGATGCCGTTTCTATCACATGGAACCAGGCTGCAGGAGCCGAATATTATGCGGTTTTCAGGTCTTCATCCATTGATGGGACCTTTGAAAAAATCGCTGATAGGATAGAAGGGACTTCATATGATGATTCCCCAACCATGGGCCGTAAATTTTATTATTATGTTAAAACATACGCAGGGAATCTTGAAAGCAATCCGAGCTCGATTGACGAAGGATATTTCGGACGCCTGCTTCCTGAAACACCGATGAACGTCACGGCCAGCGATGAAACTTTTGTAACACATATACAAATTTCATGGGATCCGTCAGATGGGGCTGACTATTACATGGTTTTCCGCGCGTCCTCGCCAATTAATGAGTATGTTCTTATAAGCCCGGATGATGCGACTCTTACCGGAACAACATATAATGACACTGCCGCCTCGGCAGGGATTGAGTATTACTACAAAGTCAGGGCCTACAATACGAGCGGGGGAAGCGGTTACAGCGATTATAACGTCGGTTCTGTCGGCACCAAGCCCATTCCGGAAACGCCGCTGAATGTGCAGGCAACGGACGGTTCTTTTGTGAACAAAATTACCGTAACCTGGGACGCAACCGTTAATGCTCAAAC
>JBFZEZ010000364.1:0-3552 GCA_041306585.1 Spirochaetota bacterium
ATTTCAAATTCTCTGTTGGAAAGCTTATCAAGATTAAGACCGAGGGCATCAGTTGATCCCTGGACGACCTTGTTCACGATACGCCTGGAGGTCTCATCGCTGATAAAAAGGTCACCTGCAAGGATCTTGTAAATGGCGGAGATAATGTTTTTAGGAGCGTCCTCTTTCATGAGGTATCCTTTTGCTCCTGCCCTAATCGAACGTTCAGCATACAGGGATTCATTGTGCATTGATAAAACCAATGTATGTATCTCGGGGTAACGTTCTTTAATCGCCTTTACCAGTTCGACACCGTTTATGTTCCCTTTTATTGTAATATCAATTATGGCGAGATCGGGTTTTTCCTTAGATATCAGATCAATAGCATCACCAGCATTATCCGCTTCGCTGATGACTTTAATTTTTCCGTCCCGTTCGATGATGTCTTTGATCCCCTGACGTACTACAGGATGATCATCGACAATCATCACTTTAATAGCTTTATCCCCTTTCATAAAGATATTCCCTTGATTTTTGATTCCATACCTTGGGATGGTCAATTGTTATATTCTGATTAGTAAAGACATTAGCAATAAAGCAGTAAATTTCAAATATTGTCAAGAACTATGAGATTTTATATATAAAATATATCACCTTCCCGGTTTATTCAAATGGATTATCAATTCAAAACCATCCGGGGCTGCATCTGAAAAGAGGAGTTTCGCGCCGATCATCTTGGCCCTATACTGCATTATCTTATACATCATATCGATCCCGGCGGATTGAATACTATTATGACTTTGGCCGTCATGCCTGAGTATCATATCAAATCCTTTGTTTCTTGTAAGAAGCCGAATGGAGATATTCTTCGCCAGACAATGCTTGATAAACAAATCGATGGCCTCGCGTGCAATGTAGAAAAGCTGGTTCGCTGCATTATAATCGTCGATAAGAAAATTTTTGTCCTGGAACAGGGTACATTTTACCTCAAACAACTTCTCGACACTATGAATCAGGGTATCTATGGCCGCTGAAAGCCCATTCCTTTCCATTTCGACAGGGTAGAGCATTCGTGAAATGCTCTTTGCCTGTTGAATCGACAGCTTGACAAGGGACTCTGCTTTCAGTAATTCTTCTATTTCGGGGTATGACTTTTCAACTGTTTTCTGTCTAAGAAGTTCAATAAGAAATGCGACAGCGGTCAAATTTTGCCCGAGGCCGTCATGAAGGTCCTCACCTATCCTCTGCCGTTCATCCTGGATGACCTGGATGAGCACCTTCTGCAAATTGCGCTCCTCTGTCACATCCATTATATTGTTAATTGTGCCGATCATAACCCCGTCTTTTGAAATATAAGGGACTGTGCTTATATGGAACACGATTTCACCATGTGGCAACCTGAATATGTTCTCATATTCAATTGAAGGTTCATCGCAGGTCAATCTTCTGACTTCATCCTTATACCTGTAACAGAATTCTTCGCTCAGAACGATATCGCATCTCATCCCGATAATATCGATGTCGACGGCGAACATGCTGAGAAAACTCCTGTTCACCCGCAGGAACCTGAAATCATTGTCAATGATGCACATACCAATCGGTGATGAGTTAAACACCTGGTCGAGGATTCTGAGGGCCTCTGCGCGCTCGAGTTCAGCCTGCTTTCGGGAGGTTATATCCCGCATAAATATCGCAATTTTCCCAACTTCCCCCTCCGGGTTTATAATCGGATATAGTCCTTGCTCGAACCAGCGCCCGCGGTTTTCCTCCTCATTGCGATATGGTTCCTTTGTTTTAATAATATACCTGAATATCTTCCTGCGTTCCTGGACAAGGTTTGCAGACATCAATTCACTGATATTTCTCTTTACAAGCTCCTCCCTTCCGCTGCTTAAGAGCTCAATGGACGAGTGGTTTAAATCAAGAATTGTTCCTTCTCGATCAACTAAAAAAACAGAATCTGAAGGATTATTCAATAAAGCCTTTGCAATTTCCTCACTCTCCCGCAATGCTTCGTCAGCCTTTTTCTGGATAGTAATGTCGCGTATATTTCCAATTATTGAAAAGGTGAGCCCCTCATCCCTGATGATCATCCGGTTGTCCCGAAACCAGCGGTATTCACCATTACTGCAGAGCCACCTGTATTCAATCTCGTTGGGGAAATAATCATCGACATCCCGTCTCATGAGCTTTCTGTAAATATTCTTGATTTTTTTCCGGTCTTCCTGATGAAAAAGGGTGAGAAGATGCGTGAGTCCACCGCGATTCAGGTCATCCATGGTGTATCCGGTAAGATCCTTTACTGAAGGACTCATGTAATCATATTTCCCGGTATTGATATTCCATTTATACGCGATGTCCCGGGAATTTTCAAGAATATCCCTGAAGCGCCTTTCACTCTCCACAAGGGCCTGCTCCGCCAGAATCCTCTCTGCCATTTCAATGCGGAGATCCAGTGTACGATTTTTTACAAGCTGCTCCACATTGTTCCTGATATTCCTGAGGTCATCCCCGATACCCTTAATCGAGAGCGCCCTCTTTATCACCTCAGGGAGTATCTCTAAATAAATACCATTGTCGTCTTTAACAAGATACGTGGCGGAATGCAAAAACATTGTCCTGTGCAAGACCTTATCATAATCCTTGCCGATGAGTAGGATAATGGGGGCATAATCAGCCTTTCGGATTATATGATCAAAGAATGCCTTGCCGGAACCGACATTATATATGACTGCTGTGAAATTATTTATGCTGTTAAGCTTGTTGAAGTCGTTTTTATTGCTGGCTGTAACAAAATTATACGAGAAAATTCTGCGAGACGCAGATTTCCTGAATGCTGCAACCTCAGCTTCATTTTTATTGATATATAAAATGATGCCTTTTTTTGAGGGTGATTTCTTCATCAATACTACTGATATTGCTAAAAAAATACTTGTCAATCCAATATTTATAAGATATAATTTATATGTTGAGCAAAAAACTCAATGACGCCATGAAAGGCGATGACATTATAAAAACACATGGGCATGTCACATTTATTATGAAAAAGAGTTTACAGAATCAACCTGAATTAACACAGTTCCAGATACGCAACATATCGATTCTAACGCACCTGTATAAAAACAATGCCGTTACTGATGAAATCGTTGAAATCCTCCGCCAGTCCGAACTCGATTATTTCGGACTTGTTGATAAATATAGACTCCTTGAAAGCAAGGTTAATATCGATGAAAAAACCAGCATCCTGAAATACAAAAAAGATTATCTTACAAGCATCCTGAAGACCGCGTCCCGGGTTAAATACGATACTTTTAAATATCATATTACGCTCATACGGTTTGATATCGACGATTTTTCAATTTTCAACAATAAGTACGGCCATGACCTCGGGGACGAGGTCCTCATCAAAATTGCCCGAATGCTCCAGGACGGATCAAGGCCGACCGATTATGTGATCCGTTTTGGAGGCGAAGAGTTCGATATCATACTCCCTTCTACGGACATCAACGGCGGGGTTGCATACTTGGAAAAAATAATGAGAAACATCCATGCCATCAGGATACCATATAACAA
>JBFZEZ010000365.1:0-3181 GCA_041306585.1 Spirochaetota bacterium
AAATTTTCTCTTTTTATCGGGTCAATAATTTTGTAGAGTCTGAAGATGTCATTTTTATGTTTTGTAATATTTTTCTTGTCGATATTTTCCCCTCGGTCCTTCCGCTCATTCAGATCAAGCCATGCTTTGGCCTTTAAGGGTATCAGGTGTTCAGGACAGACAATTGAGATGCTGCCGATTATTTTTTTTCCTTCATGAATAAACCGGTAGTATTCATCATCAAGAAGTATGGCTGAAAGACTGGATATATTTTCATCTGAAGGAATGGGGGTCAAATGGCTTTCTTCCGCGAGAGAAAATGCTTCGGGTTTTTTTGAAAAGAGTTCCAGCATAGAGGGAAAATACATCGAGCCCTTTTACCATCCAAAACCCTCCATCATATGTTCCAATGCGGCACTTACACGTTCATCACTATTATGCTTCAGTGACAGATATAATGACAGCCGGTCAACTATTCCCCCCTGAGCAAATAACGCAGGGGAATAGTTCCACAATTCAATTTCTATCGCTCCCTGTTCTGGCATATCAAGTTCAATAATTGTGTGTTGTTGACACAATACCTTCCATTCATCCTTACTGAGTGCAAATATGGGCACGGATGGTTCTGCAAGCATAGAATACGATGCTAAGGCACTCAGCCCGGCAGTTACCGCCGGTATTTCTTTCACGAGTGCGGTGATATATAATCGTTTCCATACAGGTGTTTTGAGAAAAGGAAGCGCCTTGTTCCATAAAATATTCGATGATTCTGTAAATGCAAGTAATCGTTCTTTTCCCCTGGAAATATGTCGCCCTATCTCAGCTTGATTAAGTTCATTAAATGCACGTGTCATTGTCATACTGGTGTAACTAAGTTTTTTCGCCATGTCGGTGGGGGTGTATTCAGTATCGTGTCGCTGATAGAGTATATATAAAAAAACCGCCTGTGTGGATGGACTGAAGATGTGCCTGTTTTCCTTCATCCTTTTGAAATGCTCGCGCAGATCTAACCCCAGGCCGGGAAGATACATCTGGTTCCCCGGTATAATAAAAGGAAGATTATATTCAATGAGTCGCTTACGATTATAACTATTAATCCAGGAATTAATATAAACCACATCTGACTTCCATTTTTACTTAACCTGCGTCAGATGTTTCTGAACAGTTGCAGGTGTCTCGCCCGGAACGGTTTTTGCTATCATAAGCAGACAGGGGTGATTCAGTAATACTGTCTGGTAATAAGCATAGAGATTACGCAGATAAAAGGGTAATTGGTCGGCACCATCCCATTTTTCCACAGAGACCTGAAGAGAGAGCAATTCGTTGATGTAGTTTTTGAGATCTTGAATTAGATTCCTCATGTGCAACACCTTTATAACATAATTATTGCACATTAACATTTCACATGTTAAAATGCAAGTCTTTTGTTAGTGTTTATTTTCAATTTTGAAAAAGTTAAGGGGGTCTTCTGGATAATCTCTGATGAGATTTTTGATCATCTCATCCTGCGAGAGTTTGGTTTCCTGCTTCATGAGAAATATATGAAAATTGGCGGGAGGATATGTCAACAAATATTTGCTATAATTTTGTATTGTATATAGATTTACGCAAAAACCGGGGGTAATCATTGATTCAGAAATCATTTGTCATTTCAGCACCCACCAGCGCGCGTGTAAACTATGGCAGGGGCCCTAACGCGTCCGAGAAAATGGATTCCCATCTGCATAGGAAAGACATAGATACTTTTCGATTGATCATAAACACTTGTATAAATCCGGCGTGCCATCTGGTGAATTCAATTAACACTAAATATTTTTTGGCAATTGTTGTGAAGTTGGTTTATAATTATTTAATTGACAATTATTGAAAATTTAATAATATTTACTGAGAGTATTATTTAATTTTATTTATAAGATCTGAGCAAACATGGTAAAAACAAAACTTTCAAATTCAATGCAGGATGAAATTGTGAATCGCATCACTGTGAATTTTGATGTACAAAGATTGATTTTGTTCGGCAGTTATGCAAACGGCAACCCTGATGAAAACAGCGACATAGACCTGCTCGTCATTTTAAATAAGGGGGGTGTCGCTCAAAAATATGGTGAAAAAATCAGAAGGCGTGTTGAAATAGCCACTGTCCTGCTGGAAATAATTAAGCGGATACCTATCGACCTTTTAGTATATACCCGCGATGAATGGTCTTTACTTGCCGCAAGCGACAACTCATTTGTACGTGATATTAAGAAAAACGGGATAGTGTTGGCATGAATGACAGGTCGCTGCCATGGATAGAATATGCCAAAAGGGATATAAAAGCTGCTGAAAATCTGCTTGTTGATGATTTTGTTGCTAATGCCGTACTTCTCCATTGTCACCAGGCAGTTGAAAAGATTTTTAAAGCAATACTTGCCGAATATGATATTGCTATACCAAGAATTCACGGATTAAACAAATTGCACAATCTTGTGCCGATTGATATTCGGAATGAATTAAAAATAAACCTTTCAGAACTAATAACGATCGATGAGATATATATCGATAGCCGTTATCCTGCTGATGCGGGGATTCTCCCTTCCGGCTTTCCATCCGGCGAAGAGGCGGGTGAAATTTTCACAATAGCAAAAAAAATATACTCTGCCTGTTATTCATCATTAATAAATGACCCCGATGACGATAATCCGAAATGCAATGAGAAAAATCATATTTGAATTTTCCAGATCAATTATGAATATATGCGGCTTAAAAAAGTTTTGATATGAAGCCATATCTTGATATCAGCATTTTTTCACAATTGAGGGATGTGAGACTCTTCGAAACTGTGCATGTATGTTTTGACAGTATTGAATGGAATAATGACGCTGTTTTATGTCCTGAAGTTTTATATTCGGAAAGTGAAGAATTTGCCTTCCTTTAGTAATTGAAGAAATTTATTTATCGATAATCCCCGCTTTAATCAGGTCGTCCATGGTTAATTCCGTAATATCCAGAATGTCCTCAATGCTAAGCCCCTTCTGCAGCATTTTGCGGGCATCTTCGATTTTACCTTCAAGTTTGCCCTCAAGTTTACCCTTGAGTTCGCCCTTAAGCTCGCCTTTCATTTCACATTCTTTAAATAATTGTTCGACAATAGTCATGTCCGTATTACCTGCTTCCTGAATTAGTTTTTTTACTTTTTTTCTTTCCATTTCGTTCAATCTCA
>JBFZEZ010000366.1:0-3559 GCA_041306585.1 Spirochaetota bacterium
TTCAAGTAATTATTTTATTTTTTGAGAAAAAGTGGGCCAAGGATAATTTGTAACAGGTCAAAATCAGGGGGAGAATTCAACTCACCCCCGCCTACTGGCGCACCCCTCTCTTTGAAAAAGAGAGGGGCTCCTTATAAAGATAATCGGTGACTTTGAAATAATCTAAGCCAGCATGAATCCTCTGAAATTCCCCCTTCTCTTGTAATCAAGAGAAGGGTGGCAGGGGGTTGAGTTCGAAAAGTTCGTCATGAAAAAAAGTTTATTATTACCCGCGATTTATGACCTCTTGCAATAGAGCAAAGAGGTCATTCCCGTGAAGACGGGAATCCTTAATTCGCGTTTAGCGAGAAGGATCCCCTCCGTAATTTATACTCGCGCAGGCAGGCACGGGGATGACATATTGTTGCTGAATCAATGATTACCCACGGAAAATGGGTACTTACCATTTTTTTTATTGAATTCAGTTTTTGTGCTGATAATTTCATTTCAATGAAAAATACGTAACGTAACCCGAAACATCCATGCCGGATGAGCGGATTCAAAGGAAAATGAAATCCAGTGTTATGCAGTATTTATATTGACTTATTGAAAAATCCACATTATGCTTTTATTAAAAAATAATATCGAGAATTGACAATGAAAGTTATTATAATAATTGTTATGCTTTTTTCTTCGTTATCTGTATGTGCTGCAACCCCTGCTCTAAATCTTGAACCGGGAATAAATAAATATTACCCTGGTTTTTATAGTGATATTCTTGAAGACAAAAATGGAAAACTTACAATTGATGATGTCTCTTCAGAAAAATATGCTGATAAATTTATAAGAAGCAAAAAACAAAACCTGAGTTTTTCTTTTTCCGATTCAGTTTTCTGGATAACATTCAAATTAAAAAGCAATGTAAGCGAAGAAAAAACATGGCTGTTAGAGATAGCGTATTCCCATGTAGACTATGTTGATTTTTATCTGGAAACTTCTCCGGGGAAATTTACAGTACAGAAAACAGGAGACCGCCGAGCATTCACAACAAGAAGTTATAATTATAGAAACCTGCTTTTTGATGTACCAATGAAGCCCGGTGAGACAAAGAGAATAATTTTTTGCTTTAGATCAGAGGATGGTTTTTTTCCTACAATTCCATTTATACTCTGGGATAAAGATACATTTTACTCAGATACAGCGCTGCAGAATTATCTGATAATATTTGCCGTTGGAATTCTTTTTGTAATGGCATTTTATAACCTTTTCATATTTTTTTCGATCCGAGATATGAGCTACCTGTTTTATGTTCTTTTTATCTTTCAGGGTATGTTTTTTTTATTAACAATAAACGGTTTTACATACCAGTACCTCTTGCCGGATTCGCCGGGGCCGGCTAATGCAATTGTTCTTTTTTTAGAGATTACTCAAGCCGCAACGGCATTGATGTTTACCAGGATATATTTAAATACAAAAAAATATACCCCATGGATGAATATTCTGCTCTGGATTTTATTTTATTTTTGTGCTGCAGCTTCATGTGTCCCATTTGTACTCGGATTTAAAATAAGTCTTTATGTAATTATCGTGCTATACCCTTTTGTCTGCCCGGTAATTATTCTGATTGCAGTTTTATGTCTGCTCCGGGGGCACCGGCCTGCCCGTTATTTTCTATTAGCCTGGGTATCGGTGATGTTCGGTGCTTTCCTGATGATTTTAAAAACAGCACATGTTATAGAAACAGGTTTTCTTATTGAAAATACTATGCTTTTCGGTTATATTCTGATGGTTGTGATTCTTGCCCTTGGACTTGCAGACCGAATCAATGACGAGCGAAGACAAAAATATAGTGCTCGAACAGAAGCCCTTAGAAATGAGCAGCTTGCGCGAGAGGCACAGGCTCAGGCAATTGAGAACCTTCATCGGGCAGATAAGCTTAAAGATGAATTCCTGGCCAACACCTCACATGAACTTCGCACTCCCCTGAACGGAATAATCGGTATTGCTGAATCTCTGCGTGATGGCGCCCTTGGCGACGTTTCCGAGAGCATTAAAAAGAATTTATCTATGATATCTTCCAGCGGCAGACGTCTTGCATCTCTGGTAAATGATATCCTTGATTTCTCTAAACTGAAAAATAGAGACATAGTCCTGTCATTAAAACCTGTTGATGTCAGAATGGTTGCTGATACTGTTATTGCGATTTCACAGCCGCTCATTGGATCAAAGAAGCTCACTCTGAAAAACTTAATCGGCGATATGCCGCCAGTACTGGCAGATGAGAACAGATTACAGCAGATACTCCTTAATCTTGTAGGAAATGCAATTAAATTTACAGATTCCGGACATGTTGAAATCAGAGCAACGCATGATCAAGTGCAGGGTAATACTTCCATTGTTGCAATACAGATCTGTGACACAGGGATTGGAATACCTGAAGACCGCATTGAAAATATTTTTGAATCATTTGAGCAGGGAGACGGCTCAATAGAGAGAAAATACGGCGGTACCGGCCTGGGCCTTTCCATAACAAAGGATCTTATTACACTGCATGGTGGAACAATCAGCGTCGTGTCAGAACTGAATAAAGGATCAACATTTACAATAACCCTGCCGGTAAGTGACAAAAATCCTGATGTGAACGCAGATACCTCAATTTCAGTTATACGTGAAGCTGTCTTTGATGATCAAAAGACCAGTATGCCTGTTTTTGATTCTCAGGCAGCAGAAGACTGGAGTAACAATGAAAGTTTTTCTGTCCTTGCGGTTGATGATGATTCCATAAACCTTCAGGTCTTAAAGAATCAGCTTTCCATGCAGAAAATAAAAGTTATTACCGCCTCAAGCGGCATGGAGGCGCTTGAAATAATAAAAAATGATCCCCGGATAGACCTCATACTCCTTGATGTAATGATGCCAGGTCTGTCCGGATATGAAGTCTGCCGCACAATTCGCATGGCCGACGAACATTCAGAACTTCCCATAGTTTTATTGACAGCAAAAAATCAGGCACGTGACATTGCTGCCGGTTTTTCAGCAGGTGCAAATGATTATATAGTAAAGCCCTTCTCAATGGAAGAGCTTTTTTCCAGGGTTGATTTTCATATTAAATTTTCTCAGAATACTGAAAAACTGAAAGAGATAATGAAAGAGCTCAAGGATTTGAATCTTCACCTCGAAGAGAAGGTTGAAGAACGAACAGCGGAATTCCGTGCAGCAATGGAAGAATTAGAAACAGTAAATGTGCAGTTAGTGAATACACGGGACATGCTCTGGAGTGAAATACAGCTGGCAAAAAAAATCCAGACTGTACTCCTGCCAAGAGAACCTCATATTCCGGGGTATTCCATCTCTGCATATATGAATCCCGCAGATGAAGTGGGTGGGGATTATTATGATATAATAAATGGAGGGGATGTTGACTGGGTAATAATTGGTGATGTTTCCGGTCATGGAGTATCAGCGGGCCTGATAATGATGATGGTCCAGACTGTATTCCAGGCCCTGATCAGAGACAATCCCAAAATGAAACCCTCAAAATTAATTGAAATTGTCAACAGGGCGCTGACGTATAATATTA
>JBFZEZ010000367.1:0-4583 GCA_041306585.1 Spirochaetota bacterium
GCCAGGGTGAGCGTCATGAGGGCGATAAAAATGTTCCACATACCTGTCTGCGCATACTGTGTACAAATTTTAACGACCGTTTTTGAATCTTCGATATCAGCTTCAGTTTTATCGAGGTTCATGTTTTTCTTGATAAACTCTACAGCGCGATATGCGCCGGTAGTAACCGCTTGCATCGAAGCGCCGGCAAACCAGAAAATCACCGCACCACCGCTTATAAAACCGAGGAGAACAGGTGCATCGGTGAGGGAGAGTTTCAGGAAACCAACTTTTTTGAGCAGAAGGATGATCGAAAAAATCATCGTTGTTGCACCGACTACCGCTGTACCGATAAGAACCGGTTTTGCAGTTGCCTTGAAGGTGTTGCCTGCTCCATCGTTAGCTTCGAGATAATGTTTGCCACGTTCAAAATCAGCATCAAAACCAAAATCTTTTTTTATGGTTTCTTTAATATTGGGAATAGATTCAATTTGAGAAAGTTCGAAGATTGACTGTGCATTGTCTGTTACCGGACCGTAGCTGTCAACAGCGATGGTGACCGGGCCCATGCAAAGGAAGCCAAATGCCACAAGGCCGAATGCGAAAATAGACGCATAGGGTCCCATGACAGACTCGAGTCCGAAGAGGCTGGTGAAGTAAGCGCCGGTCATGAGGCCGACGATCAGCATACCCATCCAGAATGCGCTGAAGTTACCGGCAACAATACCTGAGAGGATTGTAAGCGATGCGCCCCCTTCTTTGGATGCTACAACGATTTCATTTACATGTTTCGATTTGGAACTTGTAAATATTTTAGTGAATTCAGGGATGAGTACAGCAGCGAGAGTACCGCAGCTGATGATCATTGCCAGTTTCCACCATATGCCAGAGTAAGTGGCGAAGGTAACTGCTGCAGTAATCGTATCAGGAACAACGATGCCTGCGGTTTTCAGGGCTTCTACAGACATTCCGAGATCGAGGTTACCAAGAAGCATGTAACTCATGAAAAACGAGGTGCTGATGCAAAGAACAGCAGCAATCCAGATAAGCCGCATGAGGGGTTCTTCAAAATCGAATTCTTTTTTGCCTTTGTATTTAAGGGTTGAAATTCCCTGATTTATAAAATAAGCAATACCTGAGAAGAAGTCCATGAGAAAACGCATTGCGAATATCCAGACGATCAGTTTTGACTGAAGTTCTGCCTGGAACACTTTTGCGATAGCTTCAATTGCTTCTTTGCTCACTGTAGCGATCCCGGCTTTGGTGAGAATGTCAACTATGTTGATTCTTCCCATGATGTCGGGAATAGTTATGGCCAGTGTAATGAAGGAGATCAAAGCAACGCCAGTTACACCGTATGTTTCAAAACCGTCAGCGGTCGGACCAACGCTGTCTCCGGCATTGTCACCGGTACAGTCCGCTATAACACCAGGGTTGCGCGGGTCATCTTCTTTTACTTTGAAGACGATCTTCATGAGGTCAGAACCGATGTCGGCAATCTTCGTAAAGATCCCCCCTGCGATCCTCAATGCCGATGCGGCAAGAGATTCACCGATTGCGAAGCCGAGGAAGCAGTAACCAACGATTTCACGGGGAACAAAGAGAAGGATGACAACCATCATTATAAGCTCAAGAGAAATGAGGAACAGACCAACGCTCATACCGGCGCGCAAGGGAATATTAACTATATCCCATGGCTTGCCTGCCAACGATGCGAAGGCTGTCCGTGCGTTTGCATAGGTGTTAACACGGATGCCGTACCACGCAACTGCGTAGGAACCGGCCATACCGACGACCGAGAAGAGCAATATCTGCAGAAGCACGGAAACACTTTCGCCTTTCATTACCAGGAAATAGAAAGCCATTGCAGTTGCAATGAACGCGAAAAGCATGAGGAGGAATTTACCCTGCTGCAGAAGGTACGTACGGCAGGTCTGGTAAATGATTTCAGCAACTTTGAGCATTGATTCATGTGCTTTGAGCCGCTTGATCTGTATGCGCAGGTACAAGCTGAAGCCCAGGGTACCGGCGATAACACAGGCACCATAAAAAAGGAGTTTCCAGGCAGATATTGTTCCACCGAACAATACATAACTGCCGGCATGCAGATCGGGTATTGCAAGATCAGCCTCACTTGCAAAAACCTGCAATGCTGCAAGCGGGAGAACTCCCAACGTCAACAACATTCGCTTTAAAATTTTCATAATATGGAATTTGACCTCCCAAAAAATTTTTAAATAGTCCGCGTATGATACGCTTGATATATGTAAAGTCCCTGAAAGGGATGAAAAATTAATTAAATATATTGAGATATGAAATCTATGCTCCAATACGCTTGACAATGAAAAGTAAAGGATGAATTTTTTGCAAGTTATTAATTAACCATGGTGGAAATATATACAAAAAAAACCGCCAAGTGCACTTTCCCTCAGCAGACTCCATTATTGAATATTACATTATAAAGATTAATATTTGACACAAAACGTATCGCATTATATAATTCAAAAAAAATCAATAAAATATTTTTAAATAATTCGATTGGAGCACCAATGAAAAAAATTTTTATCTTTTTATCTATTGCGTTCATATGCGCATCTTCAGTCACTATGTACGGACAACACATTAATAAAAATGAATCACATATCTCAAAAATAACCCTTGAAAAACTGGTTGTTGAATCGCACAACACTGTTCCTGTTGAAAATGACATCGGTACTCAGCTCCCCCTCTGGTCCATACTTCCATTTATCGGCATCCTGCTTTCAATAGCACTTTTTCCTCTTCTGGCTCCACACATATGGCACCATCATTACCCGAAAATTACGGCAGGATGGGCTTTGGCCCTGGCTGTGCCATTTCTCATTGCGTATACAAAAACAGCATTTCATTCAATACTTCACACGTATATCATCGATTATATTCCGTTTATTATACTCCTCTGGGGGTTATTTACGGTGGCTGGGGGGATTCACATAAAAGGGAGTCTCAAGGGGAGCCCGGCGATCAACAGCCTGTTACTCATCATTGGAACTGTGCTTGCATCATGGATTGGAACGACAGGGGCATCGATGCTTCTTATACGTCCCGTGATCAGATCCAATGCCTGGAGGAAATACAAGGTCCATACTATTGTATTCTTTATTTTTCTTGTCAGCAATATCGGCGGTTCCCTCACGCCACTTGGTGATCCACCCCTCTTTCTCGGGTTCCTCCACGGGGTCCCGTTTTTTTGGACCTTTAAAATACTGCCGGAGATGCTTTTTGCGACAGGGATTCTTCTCGTTGTCTATTTTATCATGGATACCATATTTTATAAAAAGGAAGATACTGCGAGTATGCCGACAGATTCCGAGCCAATTAAAATTGAAGGGGCCCATAATTTTTTATTTTTACTCGGCATAGTCGGCGCTGTCCTTATCAGCGGCCTTATAAAAATGGGGGAAGTGAATATTCTTGGCATTCACCAGTCGATTGAAAATCTTGTTAAGGATGTCATTATTATACTCATGGGGATACTTTCCCTTGCCACAACCACAAAAATTATCCGGGAGGAAAACCAGTTCGGCTGGGGCCCGATCAAAGAGGTTGCAATTCTTTTTGCCGGGATATTCATGACCATTATCCCCGCATTGGCAATTCTAAAAGCCGGTGAACATGGCGCTCTCGCATTTCTGATCAAATCAGTGGATAAGCCTTCTCATTATTTCTGGGCAACAGGATCCCTGTCAAGCTTCCTGGATAACGCACCAACATATTTAACTTATTTCAATGCTGCTCTGGGAAGATTTTATCCGGGGATGACAGAGGCAGTATCAGTTCCCAAACTGATTGTCGAGCAGATACCGACCCTTGCGGCAATATCTGCCGGTGCAGTATTCATGGGTGCCAATACGTATATCGGCAACGCCCCGAACTTTATGGTAAAATCAATCGCTGAAGAAGCAGGGGTGAAGATGCCGAGCTTTTTCGGGTATATGTTTAAATATTCGATCCCGATTCTGGTGGTTCTTTTTATTGTTATGACACTGATTTTCTTTTAAGAATGTACCCGCCGCGCGTAGGGACGCAAATTTTTGCGTCCCTACCGGAGGCGTTTTAAGGATTCCCATATTCACGGGAATGACGTACATAACAACAGGCTATTTCGGCAGCATCGCCATAACAAATTCAAGCGCCTTGCGTACATCCTGCTGGAAGAAGCACTGCAAACCGTCGCTCCAGTTATATTCGGCGATCCATGCGCGCAACCTGTCTGCGAGCTCCCTGCGAAGAAGACTCTTCATCGGGATAAATGCCCTGCCCGGTTTGTCGATCCACATTGATATGAGCTGCTTTGCCCGTGGAATGAGCTGGTCAGCCTCAACGATCTCATCTATGAAGTTAATGGCCTTGGCCTGGTTTACATCGAACATCTGCCCGAAAAATATAAGGTCACGAAAATTTTTATCGTTATTCATGCTAAACCGTACGATCTCACCCTGGGCTATCGAAAGGGGGAGGCCGATGTTTATTTCGCTCAAGCCGATCCTGATTTTGGGATGGTTCGTAACGATGCGGTAGTCACATGCAGACGCAATGATCATCCCGCCGGCAACAGCGTGTCC
>JBFZEZ010000368.1:0-2787 GCA_041306585.1 Spirochaetota bacterium
CTACACTGGGACCTCATCCGTACATGGAGAAAATATCAACAGGTTGACTTTGTCAAGAAAGATACAAAAAATATTTTAAAATCTAAACTCCATCATAGAAGTTTTTAAAAACAATAGATTCAAAAGGGTTAATATTTCTTTCGCTCTTTATCATGATTGAGCCTGTTCATGATATATACTGCGCCATAAGCACCGATAAATCCGGCGATTACATTTACACCGATATCTCTGGAAAGAAAATCCATAATTATAAGCAAAATCGGGTCCAGCAGAAATCCGCCGATAAGGGCGCCGATGAAACCAATTGCAAGTCCGCCAATATATCCTCCAAAAAGGTCTCTTTTCTTTAATGAATAAAAAATAAATGCGACCAACGCCCCAATGCTGAAAAAAATTCCGATTGCTTTAATTTTAATAAGAAGTTCCCTTACGATATCCGTCATATGTCACCTCATTTTTTACTTATTCTGTAACACTAAAAATTTATACATAAAAATGTTTCAATAATAAAAAAGCCGGGTTAAAAAAATATTTCCCCTTTGCCCTTACGCAAAACAACAGGTCTTTCCCCAGTAAAATCAACAATTGTAGATGGATCTGAAATTTTTGGCCCTGTATCAATTATAATATCGATATCATTATAATAAACCTTCTCAAGATTTTTCGGATCGACCACGTATTCTCCGGACATAGTGTTCACGCTTGCCGAAATGATTGGCCTCCCGAGCATCTTTACCAGATCAAGTGCGATTGCATTGTCAGGGATCCGTATGCCGATTGTTTTCTGATTGGTTATCGCGATTTTGGGGACAAGCCTGGTTGCCTGAAATATAAATGTATAGGGCCCCGGGAGGGCTTTCTTCATAATTTTAAAAGCGTGTTTGGAAATATTTCTTACGTAATCGTTCAGCATTGATATATCACAGAATATGAATGCCAATGGCTTTGAGTGGCTTAATCTTTTTAGACGATATATTTTCTCGATAGCTTTTTTATTATAAATATCGCATCCGTACGCATATACAGTATCAGTTGGATATATAATTACACCACCATCGCGCAGGACATCGCATACCTGTTCAATAAAGCGCTTCTGAGGATTAATTTCATTCATATTCACTATCATATACTAAAACACCAGCACGCAGAAATTCTTCTTTTCTTAATATTTATTATCGATATAAATAACCGGATTAATGATTCTATTTTGCAGAAATCGTGTAAATAAAAAAAAGGCTTTTGCAAGAGTGCGTTTCGCAAAAGCCTTCAACCTGGTAAATGTAATTATAGGAGTGTAATCATTTAAACATTAATATAGTCGGCCGATTGGGGAATTGCCTGAATAATTTTTAAAAAATCTAAAAAAAAACTCTTATACTTTAGAGAGCATTTTAAGGTGTAACGATCTTCTATTGTACCATATATCGACTTCAACCACCTCCGGGGGGTGGCCGGGAAGAAATTACATGTCCGGTATCACTAAAAAATGACCTCTTACTTAAAATGCTTCCTCCATATATAAAAAAATGCTTGCTAAAACATGGATAAATCTGTTATTTATTATATATGCTCAATTGCGTCTTCGTTTGCTCCATTTCAGGGGAAACGAAAGATTACAGCATAAGCGGAAATGACAATGATGAGGAAAATCAGGTCATTACATAAAAAATGGGGGGAAACATGAAATACCTTACATATATTATCATTGCAGCGGCCCTCGTAACCGCATGCTCGGGTAAACCGATCATTAAATTTCATGAGACTTCATTTAATTTTGGCGACACCAAAGCCGATCAGGAATTGAAGCATACATTCAAATTCCAGAATGTCGGAAGATCGACATTGATCATCAAGAAAGTAAAAGCCGGGTGAGGCTGCACCGGAACTCTCCTTTCAAGCAAGGAGATCCCTGCAGGTGGCAGCGGACAAATCGAAGTAACACTAAACTCAGGCAGAGGCGTAAAAAAACTTAAAAAATCTATTAATGTTGAATCAAATGATACTGCCCACAGCACCATAAAATTGACTGTGGAAGCCAATATAATCGAGTAACAACACACCAACATAATGACCGCTGTATTAAAAAAAATAAGGACATCCCCCGGTGGCCCTCTCCCCCTGGGGACCAATGTATTCAGAAACGGAGTCCAGTTCTCCCTATTCAGCAGGAACGCAAAAAACGTAAGCCTTATCCTGTTCGAGTCGGAAAGTATTGATGCGCCGCACAGCGTCATTGACCTTGATCCGCATAAAAATAAAACAGGTGATATTTGGCATATTTGGATTGAAGGCATCAAGGAAGGCCAGATTTACGGTTACAAAATCGACGGTCCCTACGAACCGGAAAAAGGGCATCGTTTCAACAAAAACAAGCTTATCATCGATCCCACAGCCCGCGCCCTTACACGCAACGGCCGCTGGGACCTGAACACGGCACGCGGTTACGATCCGGATTCTCCCCTTGCTGACCTCTCCTTTTCAGAACAGGACAGTACCCCGCATGTGCCCAGGTCCGTCATCATCAACAACAAGGTATACACATCCCACAAGCCCCTTAACCTGTCGCCGAAAGACATTGTCATTTACGAATTGCATGTCCGCGGATTTACCTTCCATGAATCATCCGGAGTCACTAACAAGGGGACATTCAAAGCGCTCACTGAAAAGATCCCATACCTTCGGGAACTCGGTGTCACCTCTGTTGAGCTTATGCCTGTGATGGAATTTGAGGAGCACGAGAACATCAATACAAACCCCAAAACCATTCTGCACCTTGTTAATGCAGGC
>JBFZEZ010000369.1:0-3170 GCA_041306585.1 Spirochaetota bacterium
AAAGATATTGAAGGCAAACCATCAATCAGCGAATTCACCTCATCGGATGTCCCGGTAATGGAAATTTCATATATCGGCAAATATGAAATCCTTAAACCTTATTTAGACCGTCTTGAAATGAAACTGAAAAAATTACCAGGGGTGTCAAACGTTACCACAATTGGAATGCCAGACGAAGAGGTCCAAATTTTGATCGACCCCGTACGCGCCCGTGAAAACAGAATAGACCTTAAAATGATATTACGAGCGATACAGAAAAGAAACCTTGAGGGATCGGGCGGTACACTTGAATCATTTATCGGCGAAAAGAAAATTGTTTTTTTAAGCAAATTTGACAACTACAAAGACGTTCTGGAAACGAATATAACTATGAACGACGCCGGCTTCGGTGTAAAGCTGAAACAAATCGCAACCCTGCAAGTCATACCCAGAGAGAGAAACCTTATTGTCAGAAACAACGGCGGAAGGGGGGCAGCCATATCTATAAAAAAAACCGGTTCAAGCGATCTTGTCGAAACCGTGGACGGCATCAACAGTTTTCTTGAAAGGGAAACACTTCCTGACGGTGTTAAGTGTAAGATCCTTTTCGACCAGTCGAGGCTTACCAGAGACAGGATCAGTCTTCTCGCAGGCAATGCGGTTCTTGGGTTTATTCTTGTCATCGCTATTCTTCTAATGATATTCGACATCAAAACAGCTGTTTGGACTGCTTTCGGTATTCCATTTACACTTTGTGGAATGGTTATATTTATGAAGATTTACGGTATTTCACTGAATCTTATATCTCTTGGCGGCTTTATCATTATTCTCGGAATGCTGGTCGACGATGCCATCGTTATAGCTGAAGAGATAAACAGCAATAAAGAACTGGGGATGGATCCGAAAGAAGCGGCTGTTGAAGCTGTAAAAAAAATGTGGCTCCCGGTAGCCGCGTCATCTCTTACTACCATGGTGGCATTTACTCCTCTGTTTTCTCTCGGCGGCTTCCCCGGTAAATTCATATGGGCAATCCCTCTTATGGTTATTGTTGGTCTTTTGATCTCACTTTTTGAAAGTTATTTTGTACTTCCAGGCCACATGAGCCACGGGAAGGTAAAAAAATCTGTTAAAAAATCCTTTGTGATAAAAATCGAAAATTTATATGAAAAAGCAATACTTAAAGCGGTTAACCGCAAATATCTTTTTATTTCATTTATGGTTATTCTGCTGACAGGTTCCGCTGTTTTATTTGCCCGATTTGTCGATAAAGACCCTTTCCCTCAGGATGCGGCTGAAGGGTTCAGCATAGCAGTAACATTACCGAAAGGTTCGCATCCGGAAGAAACAGAAAAATCAGTAATAGAAATGGAAAAGCTGTTACAAAAATTGCCCGCGAATGAGATAATAGGTTTCAGCTCACGGATCGGAACACAGAGCCTGTTGAGCGCAACCACCATGGGAACGCAAAATAATCTTGCTGTTATCTTTGTTTATTTAAAGCCATTCTCGCAGCGGGACCGTACTGCAGAGCAGATAATGGATGCGCTGAAAAAAGATATTTCCCGGTATGCGGCTGAATCTGATTCTCTTTTTGTTATGAACCTGAACAGACTCGGGCCGCCGATGGGACGCCCCTTTGAAATCAGAATAATTTCCAACGACAATGAACTCAGGGTAAATAAAGAAAAAGAGATAAGAAAATATTTAGAGACACTGCCCGGGGTGTTCGATATTGAAAATGATGATATTGAAGGCAAGAATGAACTGAATCTTAAAATCAACCATGATATACTTACAAGAGCGGGCCTTACTGTTGAGGACGTCCTGACAACTCTCCGGATCGCGTTTGACGGAATGATTGCGACTGAACTCTCTACTGTTGACAAAACTGTCGAATTCAGGCTGCGTCTGAATGAACGCGCGAGAGCGGACATGAATTTTATAAACAGCCTCCCTATTGCAAACAGCATGGGCAATATAATAAACCTGTCAATGTTTACATCTTTAGTGGAACAGCCGTCACGCGCAGGTATTCATCATGTAAACGGAATCAGGGCCACAACCATTTTCGGGAATACCAGACTGAAGGAAATTTCCCCTGTTGAAGTAATGAATAAGGTGCGATCGGTTTTCCCTTCCGATAGAGATGTTTCCATAGAATATTCCGGCCAGCCTGTTGAAACAAATCTTATTTTTTCAGGGCTTGCCTCAGCCGCTCTCGCCGCTTTTATTGGTATTTATCTCCTAATCGCGCTTATACTTAATTCATTTTCTAAACCTCTCATAATAATGACCTCTATTCCCTTCCTGTTAATCGGGTTTACTTTTGTTCTATTAACTCATGGGATACCGGTTTCAATGATGGGAGGCATTGCCATGGTGGGTCTTATGGGAGTTATTGTTAACAATTCCATTATTATGGCGGATACAATCCGCAACCTGTCGGCTGAAGGCCGGATCACTAAAAATATTATCATTAAAGGTGCGGTTTCGCGTCTCAGGCCGGTTCTACTGACTACGGTTACAACTGTATTTGGCGTTCTTCCAACAGGTTACGGTATTGGCGGTTCCGACCCGTTCCTCGCGCATATGTCGCTTGTACTGGCCTACGGTTTGCTTTTCGGAACGGTGATTACACTTTTTATGGTACCGTTATTATTTACAGCGGGCATAGATATTTCAAATATTACAGGCAGAATAACTGGAAAATCCAACAGTATTTAATATTATTTAAGTCAATCTGCTGAAATGATGAAGCTGTCTAAAAGGTCAAATAATGATTTGTCATTCCCGTGAAACTTATCCTCGCGAAAGCGGGGGACGGGAATCTAATAAAAAATGGCGAACGTCGTTTGCCTTAACTAGATCATTTTCCCGCTTGAACAAATTTCAGTCATATCATATAATTATTATTCAAATCATGAGAATATTACTTTACACAATGTGTAAAAAAGGGGATATGGAGATTGAAGAGATAAGGGAGATAAATTATTATCAATAATCACTTTGGAAATAATTAATTTTTATGCAATCCCCATATCTCTATAATCCCCCTCATCTCCTTTTCTTACACAAATCTTAAAAATGACCAGATATGATAGAAAAAAACAAAGAAATAACACAAAAATCCGACGGCAGTCCGTTCGGTACACACCGCGTGATAGAGCCGCGCGGAGCATTGCCTCAGCCTG
>JBFZEZ010000370.1:0-10245 GCA_041306585.1 Spirochaetota bacterium
CTGGTGACCGGGTTCTCCAACGGCTCGTATGACTATGCCACCAGCCGCTTCGTGGTCGTGCAAGCCAACGCGCATGCCTGGGTGGAAGTCTATTTCCCCGGCCTGGGCTGGGTGGAATTCGAACCGACCACGAACCAATGAACTTTTTGTTGCAGCCGCACAGGCAACCCCACAGAACCCGCATAATAAAAAAAACGATCGCACTGCATAGGTCCTGAGGCGGCCATGCAGCGGCTTCATTAAGAAAAACTCAACAAACCCGAAAAAAGCGAGTATGATAAAAAAAAGAAGATGGGTTTCGTACAGACCGAGGCGATTGAACATGATATTGAAATAGCTGGTGCCTGCAAGGATGAGTATAACGAGTGCCGTCAACCGGTCATAATGGCGCAAGGCCAGGGCAAATAGAAGCAATAGGGCTAGAAGGGAATAGGCAATCGATATTGAACGTATTGTCGCGAAACTGACGCCGAAAACCTTGAAAGCAGCCGCATAGGTCCAGATGGGGAGGGGGCTTCTCTTTCCCCATACCGAATATGCGTCTTCGGGCGACCAGTTGAAACTTCCATATTTCACGTAATTACGCGCTGCGTAGGTCTTAAATCCTTCATCGGTATAAAGGGCCGCCGAAATACTCAGATCCTGGGGCGCGTCTGCATTGATATGGACAACGCGCATTACTGCAAAAAGAATCAGGAGGCTTGCAGCTATAAGATAATAATATTTCCCTTTCGAAATCTTTTCAGCATATTCGATTATCACGCGGATTCTCCTTTTTATTTAGCGGCCGTTGCAAGAATGTCAAGCATCTGTTTGTGGATTTTTTCGTTGGATGCGACAATGTAGGGATGTTCCGGGTTTGTCCCGCTTCCATCATACCTGCTGACGGACCCTCCTGCCTCTTTTACGATGAGCATACCCGCGGCAATGTCCCACGGCTTGAGCTGTCCTTCCCAGTAACCGTCCAATCTTCCGCATGCGACATAGGAAAGGTCAATCGCCGCAGAGCCGAACCTTCTCACGCCCTGGATTTTCGGGAGAAATGCGCCGAACTCATGGAGATTGATTTTATTGATGTCACTTTTATCATAGGGGAACCCGGTTGCAAGAATTGAAATGCCGATATCTGAAATTTCAGATACCATGATTTTTTTTTCGTTAAGGAAGGCCCCTTTTCCGTGTTCCGCAGTGAACATCTCATCGACGAACGCATTATATACGATGCCGCTGATCACTGCGTCGAGTCTTCTGGAATATACCCCAATTGATACACAAAAGAAAGGCAGGCCGTGGGCAAAATTATTTGTTCCGTCGAGGGGGTCTATATACCAAATAATATCGCCGGGTACATCCTTCCTGCTCCCCTCCTCGGCGATGATCGAATGATCAGGAAATTTTTTCTTGATGGTCTCGAAAAGAAAGGCCTCGGATTCCTTGTCAACATTTGTCAGAAGATCTGTGCGGCTTTTATACCAGATTACCGTGTTGTCTGATCTGAAACCCTTGAGATGTATTTTCCCTGCTTCGAGCGCGATCTCCTTCATGAAATCAATATATGATTCAGCCATAAACTAAAATATTAGACCCATTCCTAGTGTAAAATCCAGTTCATAATGACTAATGCTCTGGTTCCCCATTTCAAAAGTTATTTTCTGATATAAAAAGACATTTTTTACTAATTTTTCATCAACACGGAATCCCAGGGAACTGCCCATGGTCCTAAAGCTTGACATCGGGTCACCCCTGTACCATTTATCGGAATTAAATCCGAAAAATCCCTGCCCATTCAAAGCGTCATAGGGACGAGAGTTGTTGTGATCTTCATAATACAGCTTTTCAATAAATTCAATTGTAAACTTGAAATCATACTTGCCGGATTTCGCGAGTCTCCCAATGGTCACACCCAGACCAAACTGGTATATCCCCCAATAATCTGAGAGCTTGTTTGTATGATCAAATACCCAGTATTCATGAACACGCATAAGTACGAACACTGAGAACTGCAGGTTCACATTAAAGATAGCATCAATCTTGTAGGTGCTCATGTCGAAGGTTTTTCCGGTATTGAAAGGGCCGTCATACAGGATTAGACGAGGATAGAAGGTAAACCTGTATTCAAATTTTTCTTTCGCATAACCGAATATAAACCCGACTTTGACGTCCCACAGATTCAGGTCTTTGTTGAATGCGATATCATTCCAGTAATGACCGAAGAGAATGCCTATGCCGAGCATGAATCGTTTAATTTTAAAAAGGGCTGAAATACTTTCTGCAAAAATTACGGTGTCAGGCATCTCGGATGCAAGGTGCGGGTTTTCGGCAGTTAAATCGAATTCCCATGCAAGCAGGGGTGTATACCTGAGGAAGAGGTTAAGGGGAATCTGTGTTATCGGATCTGGAATGTATTTATACAAATTATTTTCTTTTGGATAAAGACCCGTGCGGACCGTAAAGTCAAATGAAAGATATAATGTGCGTGCAGCTCTCTCCCTTTGCTCTTCTTCAAGCTGTTTATCTGTATCCCGCTTCTCTTCTTCTTCGTTTTCTTTTTTCTTTTTAAGCAACTCCTTGTCACGTTGATTTTGAAGACGCTTGAAATATGCATCAGGAAGCCATTTGGGGATCTCTTTATTCTGCGGGTCCATCTTGAGCACATGCTCCCCCACCCGGACGGCATTTTCATAATCCCCGGTCTTATAGTAAAGAAAGCCGAGGTTTTCACCTGTGAGGATCTGCCGGGGGTTTCTTCGCAACGCTTCCTCGTAATTTCTAAATGCCTTTGCATTCTCCCCTCTCAACTGCTCGGCATATCCTTTATTGTGATAAACCTGGGCTGAGTCCCTGTCGTACATCCTGATAGCGCGATCAAATTCGTCTATTGCCGGATTATATAATTTTTTATCTCCGAGGTCGACACCGCGTCGGTTGTATGCCTTGGGACTTGCGCCAAATACAACAACAGCTGCTGTAGAAATTAATACGAGAATTACGGCCAGTGATGTGAATATTTTAGTTTTCATGTTTTAATTACAAATACCAGTATCCATTACAATATAACCAATTGTCGTGATAATTTTCAACTCAAAAGATTTTTTTTAATGGCAGATAGTGTAATTATTTTTAAATTTTCGGCGAAAGTGATTGATTTGTATAGAAATATAGCAATTATGAAAAATAATTTTTCCCTTGCAATGAAATGTTCAATGTCATATTTATTTGATAGTGTGATACATTGATTTTCGTAATGCAGAATAATTTTTAAATACTACAGCAAGAGATCCTGCAATGCATACCCACTTAATGACCGTTGCCGCGGATGCATAATAAAAAAGGGGGATATTGAAATAAACTTTCAGTATTACGACAAAGACGATTCGTGCACTGCAGTCAAAAAGAGACGCACATGCCGGGATCAGCATCAGCCAATAAGAATACTTTTTCCCGGTAGCCCCGGCAGTGATTATCCTTTCATGAAATAACACCGGAGCTGAAGCGAGCAGTATCCCGTATGAAATAGCGAAAATAAAATAAATCCAGATTGTACGTGCATAAAGAGTGACGCCCGATTCACCCCACGAGGATGCTATCAATTTAAAATTATCAGGTGAAAACGATAATTCAAGGGCGGAAAATCCGGGACCTGCCGGGCCGGCGATCATTATTTCAAAACGCATCAGCGCAACTAGGGACACGAGGGTACACGCGAGCGATATAATCACTGTTTTTTTATTTGCCAAAACATTGTACAAAAATGGCAGCGATAATTTCGTAATCATTACGGGTTCCCGCTGCCTATATTATTGGTTGCAGGCGGTTCTTTAGGCTCTTCCATCATTGCAGGGTTTTCATTCATCTGTGGATAACCGGGAGGAATCGGGCTTTGCTGATCACCGAGACGAATATCATATGCCGATTTGTTGATGGGCAGGGGAATTTCCTCGCCTTTTTCGTCTTCAATGTCATTTTTTTGTTCAGGAAGTTTTTCAACTACCGGGATCCCATCCTTCTTTCTTTTAATATTTTCAATGCGTAATTTAATATTTATATCATTAGGGTCTTCTATCAGGGCCTTGGTATAATATTCTTCCGCCTGGGGGAGATTGTTAAGCTGCTCGTTTGAAAGGCCCAAGTACATATATATTGAGGCAGACCTCTCATTTTTTTCAAGCGCTCTATTGAAATAATCGATTGCCTCCGCATATTTTCCGTTAGTAAACAATAGGACACCCATCTGGTAGAGCACTTTAGGGTGGTCCCCCTGGAGATTCATCGCATTCATGAGGTATTTGTAAGAATTATCAAGGTCCTGGAGGGTAAGACACAGCAGGGCCATACGGTAATTTGCCTCGAAATTATTGCTATTAATGGTCAATATCGCATTATATAGCTCTTTGGCTACGAGCCATTTTTTTTCCTTTTCGACTTTGAGCGCCGCATCATAATAATAATTTTCTTTGTAGGATAAAATAAATCTGATATATGTGCTCAGATCCGCATTAAATTCCGCAATATTTTTTAACTCAAATAAAAACTTTGTTTCATCGGTATAATTTTCAACCGCTTCGGCCCATTCAGTTGTTTTGAGAAGTGTATACAATTTTTCATTATTCATAAACACAATGTTTATTCTTTGAAGAAAATCAAATTGATCATATCCTTTACCGATAATATCAACGACATTTTTATTGTATTCTTTGTACTGCGTGATGACTTCATCATTAAACATGAAACCCTTTGCATCGGATATCAAATAGAGCGGGTCCAGAGTTTTCTGCGGAACATACGACCCCAGTTTTTCAATTTCCGAGAACATCATGTGTGACAAGAGGTGATATTCATTCAGAAAGATTGTTTTGAGGTCATCATGGGCATTAAAAAACGCGGTGAGCTGAGCAAGGTTTTTTTCCTGGAAAGTGAAAGCATTTTCATCATTTGAAGACAAAATGACAAGAATATTTGAAAAAAGAAAACCGATCTGTATTTTATAACTCTTTTTCAAATTATTAATAGCACTGGTTAGAAAATCCTGTCTGCATCCGGGGATGCTGAACATCTGGAGAAAAATACCGTTCGGCGTAGTGTGTTTTTTAATGAATCTGTAATATTCTTCAGTAAATCTAAAATAATTGTAATTCTGGTCAAGAATATTCGGCATATCAGCAATAATAAAATATTTCTGCGGTGAACAGCCGAGGAAGGCCAGTAATTGTTTCTTTTCAGTAACATATTTTTGCTTCCCCGAAAAAGGCAGTGTATTGTAATGTACATAAGAATCGGGTATTACATCGAGGCATACGGCATTGTTAAAATATCCAATCATTGGATTGCGGAAGAATTTTTGATTGCCATCAACAAACAATATCTTCCCCTTTTCTGTATCAGGAATAAAAAGCGCCAGGGAAGCGAGTGAGCGCTTCATGTTGCGGATTGTACTGTCAGTGACATTGAAAATCGTACGGTTGTTAATCTTTATTTGGCTGGGATTTTTAATGTATGGCGCGTTGAAGTTTGTATTTCTGATTTCCTCAAAATTTTTAATCGGGGATACGAAATAATCATTTCGGAACGGTATTTTTAGCGAAACATTTAAAAATATAATTATTGGAATAAATATTATAAAATAAGCCAGATACGCAATCTTAAGGGATCCATGCTTGACTTTTTTATTAAGAAGATAAAAACCCGTGATAAGAAGGCATGAGAGTATGATCACATACAGAAAAACCTGAAACCAGAAATCGGTAAATGGAATGAGGTTTAATGAAAAGAGAAGGGGGGCAGGTAAAACAAAAATTGCAAAATGGAGTATAGAGAAGCGCGCTTTGTGATTATAGTTGGAAATAATATTCATAATCGTATGGTATATAGCAACCCCAAAGATCATGGAAACGGGAATAAAAAAGATCATCCCCAATGAAAATCCGAGGGAACCATTGAAAGCATGCTGTAAAAAAAGGAATAAAAGAAAAAACGGGGGGAGTATCGGATGGATATACATATGCACATAGCCGATTTTCAGGAATCGGCCAAGCACAAACCCCGCAAGGACCCCGAGAACGATCACGACAAGAAAAAGAATTTCTATATAAAAGAGGTCCCCATAATATTTCTTGACCACCAGCATTCCGAGATAACTGAAAATGATTATATATGCATCGTTTAGATAAGTAAAAAAAAGGTTATCACTATGACTTGTCTCAATTTCAGTCGGTACTGGCTCATTTTCAAATTCCTGGGCATACAACGGCGTAGGGTCAAAAGGCTGATTGATGAGAAAAAGGGTTGGAATAATCATTACCGGAAAGGCGGCAGCAATAAAATAATTATAATCGTAAAAAAACATACTCCCCGAAAGGGCGGTACCGCAGACAATACCGAGCAGTACATACACTATATTGAGGAGGATCCCCTGTTTATCATCAAGATAATCGCCGCATGAACTTTTCAAAAAATAACAAAATTTCATTCCGGCAATCAATGAAAATATAAATATAAATAATGGGAAAAGATATATCGTATAATGAAAAAATGAGAGGAATGGTTCGGGTTCTCCTGCAAAAATTATTTTCCGCAATATATAAAATTGAGCGAGCATAATAAAAATTAATTCTACGATTATAAATGTGATCCTTGAATTGCCCGACTTTTTAAACAAATAATTACCAAACAGACTTCCGAAAAGAATACCAATTATCCCAGTACCAATGATGATTTTAATAACTGGAAAATAATAATAATAGTACTTCAATGAAAATGAGGCATCTGAAAAAATATAACCGAGGATCACAAGGGTGAGGAATAGATTGGCATAGACAATTTTACGCTGAAATATATCAGGATAATTGAATTCTTTCAAAAAACTCATTGGCTGCTCCGAAGAAAAATAATCGAGGGTGCCTTTATTGCTCATTATCCTTTTTTAAGGAAAGAAAAAGCCGGCACAGAAGATTTATATTAACGAAATATGATATAAATTTATAATTACAACAACTTTTCGGTAATTTTTTTAAAATAAATGCAATTCCCCGGAAATTGTGGACGAACTACCCTGACTTGAAAGTAATCCCTGCAATTTTATATCTTCTTTAGGATTATTTGTTGGACACTCAATAAGAGTATATATCGTGTTTTTTATATATTAAAAAAATATTATAAATTAATACGTGTTTTCAATATTTTATTCTCATGCAAAAAAACAAATCATACGATTAAATGAATAAGGGAAAAAATGCATAAAAATCACCATAGGGATGAATATAGTTCATATTTAATAATAAATGACTTCAAATGCCAATAAACTGCTTTAATCACCTGTAAACGACTTCAATTCCTTCTTCTCTTCAGCCGAGCTTATAATCGTAAGGGACTTTTCCCCGAGGATCAGCAAGGAGGCTGATCTTAAAGATTCAAGGAGGAATCTTAATGCTCAACAATCATAACATATCTGCATGTAATTATAGTCGTGATGCCTACAAAAATATCGAGGCATTAAAAAGCAACATACATAATGCATACATGGCTGAAGTCGCTGTCGGCCAAACCAGAACACAGATACTTTCTGAAACCGGTACTGCAATGCTGACCCATGTGTTAAAAACAACGCAGGGGATAGCACAGTTATTGGCATAATTTTCGGTTTAGCGTACTAATTGTTCTTTGAAAACTTAATCAAGATTCGCATTGCTGAAAGCATTTAAATCCATCTTATGGATACTAATGGTTGCAGCAATGCAGCTTAAAGTGTATTCCCTTTTTATTTAAACAAAAAATAACCTGGTATTACAATCCTGATACGGAGATCAGGATAACAAAACAAAGGAGTGTTTCTTATGATAATAAATCATAACATGAGTGCGATCAATGCGAACAAGGTTCTAAAATTTAAACACTGGGAAGTTAACAGATCTACTGAGGCCCTCGCTTCAGGTATGAGGATCAACAAGGCCGGCGATGATGCGTCTGGATTGGCTGTATCCGAAAAAATGAGGACCCAGATAAAAGGTCTGCGTCAGGCGGAAAGAAATACTGAAGACGGTATGTCTTTCATTCAGACAGCGGAAGGATATCTTGATCAGACATCTGGCATTCTGCAGAGGATCAGGACCCTGTCAGTTCAGTCATCCAACGGTATCTATACCCAGGAAGACCGTCAGCTGATCCAGGTTGAAGTTTCTGCCCTTATCGATGAGGTCGACAGGATCGCATCACAGGCGGAATTCAACAAGTTTAAACTTATTCTCGGCGATTATTCGAAAACGAATCCAAAAGCAAGTATGTGGTTCCACATGGGCGCCAATATGCACCAGAGGGAGAGAGTGTATATCGGTACCATGACATCTCAGGGACTAAACCTGAAAGAGAAAACAGGAAAATTCCTTGCTACGGTAAGCACAGCGGACGGATCGAACCGGACCATCGGTATCATCGACGACGCATTGCATAAAATCGCAAAACAGAGAGCAGACCTTGGTGCTTACTACAATAGATTTGAATATGCTGCAAAAGGGTTAATGACTGCCTATGAAAATATACAAGCATCAGAAAGTAGAATTAGAGATGCCGATATGGCAGAAACCCTTGTAGACCTCACTAAAGATCAGGTACTTGTTCAGGCTGGTACTGCGATGCTTGCTCAGGCCAATATGAAAACAAGGACCGTTTTACAGTTACTTGGTGGTTGATACAAAAAGAGTGTGAATTTGATAGGGAATACCAGATTTCAATATTTGAATATACAGGGGCCGTTCTTACGAACGGCCTTTTTTTATGTAATTAAAAAGAGAAATGTTGTAAAAATATTAATAATCAATTAATTTTTTGTGTTTAATTATGTCATGTAAAAATGTGGATGTAAAAGAAAAAAAATAAATCATTAAATCAATTAGTTGACAGAGATTAAACACATTCTCATATGGTTAACTATAAAACAAAAACTGTTTATTGTAAACTTTTTAAAGAAATTAATATTTACATGAATTAAAAATTTTCCTCCTTCGCATTCCAAAAAAAAATACTCAATGCGAAAGGTATCAATAAATATGTAATTAATTTTACATACATGAGGGGCTCTTTTATGATATACACAAAAATTTTTTTTTAATTAGCGAGGATGGTATGTTCATAAGAAAAAGTCAGATTGCTAACGTAATCAAAAACGAGAGACAAAAAGAGCATGAAACGTGTGAAAAGTCCTATAAGTCACAAATACAGAGGCTTCAAAAAGAGCTTTTTGAACAGCATAAAAAATCATTAGCCGCAATGACCCAGGAACACCAAAATATTCTTCTGCAGAAAGACAAAGAGATAAAAAAACTGCGCAAAGAAATTGAATCTAGTGAAACCACGTATCGTGAAATACGAAGAAGGGAAAAGCACCTTGAAGATATTACCTTTGAGGTGGAAGACATTGTAGACCAGATGGTTATAAAGGTCCAGGAATCTCTTCAGCCTTTTTATCGGACGCGTGCGAAGGTTGAAGCAATCGGCCGCAAATCAGATAAGACACACGATAAAGTCGAGAGCATATTCCGGGTGGTCAAGTAATATAATATCGTAACAGGTCATTATTCAGTGGCAACAATCCATGTCATTCCCGTGAAGACGGGAATCCTTAATTCGCGTCTAGCGAGAAGGATCCCCGCCTGCGCGGGGATGACATATGGTTAATGTGTCTTACATATGTTTATCTGCTGTCGCCGTCAATCGGAAAGCGGAGGCCCATATGAAAGACCAGCCCGGACATGTCGAGCTCATAATCATGTGAGTCTTTGTAAAAGGCGCCTCTGTATCCCATTTCAACCATTACTTCCATGGTGCGGTCTTCAGTGACCCTGACTGACACCCCGCCCATAATCTGCCAGGTAAATCCGTGATAAACAGCATTCCCGTCAGGATGCTTAAAATAGGTAAAGCCGTAACCCGCACCGGGTGTGAGATACGGCATGACCCTCCACTGTTCACGCATATCAAAACGGATCATGCCGTTTATAAGAAACGGCATGGTAAAAGCATTTGTTTCTTCAGTTTTTAATGTTGTAAAAACCGGGGATACCAGTTGAGAGCCTGTATAGGTTTTCCATGAGACCCAGTTCACACCTGTCTCGAATCCAATTGCGAAATATCTGACTACACCGATATTAAACCCGATTATTCCATCAAATGAGATTTTATTTGGGCTGTTACTTCTGTCAACTACCGGCGTCAGTAACCCGACTCGTATGTTAACATCATGCTCTGCGGCGCTGA
>JBFZEZ010000371.1:0-5490 GCA_041306585.1 Spirochaetota bacterium
TAATGAGATCATCCATCTGCTCAAAATCGAGACCGAATGAACGGTGTGCGTTCGGGTTCAAACCCGCATGCTTGTCCATAATGATACGATACATCATAGATGCCCTTTTTGCACGTTCATCCCCGAACTCCTTGATGACATCGTATGCTTTGGACCCGGTGAGTGCACCGGTCTGAAGGTTTCTAAACCAGAGAGGGTCGGCCATATTAGTGATGCCCCCTGTGGTGTGTCCTTCCTGGAGTTTCTCGAAGCCTACCGCCAGAACTATGTCATACATCCCCGATGCCACTAGATTGTCCGACGCACATGCGAGGGTTGCACCGACCGTACCGCCTGTTGTTATACGGATACATTCTTTTCCATATGCACCGGTCCCGATTGTATGCCACAGATCAGGCTGGTGCACCATCTCAAAGAGCTCCATGTTGCCATGAACCACACAATCGATGTCTTTCATCGTGAGATTGGCATCTTTAAGCGCTGCGCTGATCGCTTCATGGATCATTTCCGGCTGGTTGACGTCTTCGCGGTGGCTGGAATATTTCGTCTGTCCTATTCCAATTATACCTACATTTCTATTCTTTTTTCTGTGTGCCATTGTTGAACCTCCCTACACTTCCATAATCACAACGGCCTGGTGCTGCCCAGCTCCGCCGTAGCTGGCTTGGGCAAGCGCACGTTTTGCGCCTTTCACCTGGCGTTCGCCAGCCTCTCCCCTCAGCTGGTAAAAGCATTCAATGGCCCGCGCTGCACCACCGAGGAGAAGCGGATTGCCGTTGAGTTGTCCGCCGGAATGATTAAAATTAAATTTGTCCAATCCGCCCTCATCAATAAAGCTGCCGCCTTTCCCCTCACGAGCTATACCGATACCCTCAGCCCACATGGGAAGCTGATAGGCTGCGTGGTCACAAATCTCAAACAGGTTGATATCCTTGCCTGGGTCTTTTATCCCGGCATGTTGATATGCCCGCTTCGCGGCGTTCTTTAACGAAAAATTTGATGTCAAATCCTTGTCCCCGAGATAATAACTGTCCATGCAACTCCCATAGCCTGTAAGCCACACTGGTTTATCTGTAAACTCACGCGCGCGTTCTTCGCAGCAGAGAAGCATGCTGTATGCCCAGTCGGTGACCGGATAGTAATGAAGTTCGCGGATCGGGTCTGAAAGCATGGGCGATTCCATTACATCTTTTTCATCAACCGCTTTATTGTCGCGGGCATAGGGGTTCTTTTTCGCGTTCTTATATGCTCGCGCAACAACCTTTGCAAGGTGTGCGTCGGTAACCCCTGATTTTTCCATATACGCACGGGCCTGGAGGGCATCCACGTTCAGATAATCCATTCCAAGGGGCCGTGTATAAAAAGGATCAAAAGAAAGGTTCGTGCACATATTGCGGCTCTCCGACTGGGATTCCTTACAGTGACCCATGAAGAGGACAACATCATCATGGCCTGAAAGGATGCTCGCCATCGCATAACCAAGGCCGTTGATGCTTTCCTGCGCCATTTTTTCCTCACCGCGGAAATGTGCTCCAACCACATCGGTCACACCGTTATTTGAAATAGTCCGCGCGTCGAATACGTCATCGGAACAAGTTATGATGTTTCGAATACCCTTTTCCATGTCAAAGGTAACCTTTGTTTCTTCCAGGATGGGCTCGAGACACTCGAGCAGCATGTTCTGAAAACGGACATGCCGGTAATTTGGGTCGTTTTTTATCTGTGCAACAGCACAAATAGCCACTCGCCTACTCATGAAATACCTCCTTATCGTAATCAAAAATTTTCATAAGTTCCGTAGACAATCCCCTCAATCCCCCGACAGGGATCATCAAGAAAAAATTTAATATCACAAAAATCCATTCCAGAAATCGCCATGTTTAATGGAACGAATAATTTCATCCTTATTCTTTGGCGCTGACAATTCAATCCAGGCACGCCCGATGCCGAGCAGATCGTGAGAATCATCCGTTGCAATTTTGGGATATTTAATATCCATATTCTCACATTCACTCATACGAAACCCTTTGGCAGTAACTTCAACAGCATCAATCGGGTACATTTTTTCAAGTTCTTCCAGCCGGTTATAAATCTGCGCTTCGGATAATTGATATTCACCTATATGATTAAAAATGTGTAAAACCTCGGCATCCCCCTGTATCTTGTTAACATGGATATAACCCTTAACAAACACCGTAAGTTCGATCCCAATGAAAATGAGGAGATTGGTTTTAACCGATAAGTACATATTCTCAAAATGCGGCTTCATAAGATAATCGTGGTCTGTGAATGCAATAAAATCATAACCGGATCTTTCATATGCATCAGCCACTTCCTGAGGGGTCATTTTACCATCAGAGCAGGTTGTGTGTGTATGAAGACATCCTTTTAAAACCATATAAATACCGGAATAGACCGCATAAATAAATTGTAAAAAAACATATGTATCATCTTTTCCATGTTAATTTAAAAATCATAATCAAAATACATTATAATGTTCAAGAAGTTGATTATTTATCCAGATTTTAAATTGGACGACCAACCAAAATGTAACAACACAACATCTCTAGGTCAAGTAAAAATAAAAAAAATAAAAAAAACGTGGGAACGGGTGGCCCCGGAAACGTGGAAACGCGGAAACGTGTAGAGACGCAAAATTTTGCGTCTCTACGCGTTTCCGCTGAATATATTGACAAAAATACCATATCTGCTGAAATACCGTTACATTAATAATTGAGGTTGATTGAAATGAGACAGAACAACGCCGATTTATTCAGTCAATGCACTGCCCTGACCGGAAGCATAGCATCAGGAAAATCAACAGTTGCGAGCATGCTGGTGGAACTCGGTGCTCACCTTGTCGATACAGATCTTATAGCGCGTGAAATTGTTAAACCGGGTACACCAGCACTAGTAAAAATTGTCGAAGCTTTCGGCCCAGAAGTACTCTTCACTGATGGCAACCTCAACCGTGAAACTGTTCGCGGACTCATCATTAACGATCCACAAAAAAAGTCCATCCTCAACAGTATTACCCATCCCTATATTAACCGGATAGTATTTGATGAGATGCAACATTTCAGCGGCCTGAACGATTGCAAGCCTATCATTATCGATGTCCCCCTCCTTTTTGAAGTCGGATGGCATACGTGGTTTCAAAAAGTTATCCTCGTTTATGTTCCATACGAAATCCAGATCAAACGACTCATGGCTCGGGATTCCCTGGACGAGTTAACAGCCCAAAAAACAATAGCAGCCCAGATGGATATCGAGAAAAAAAAGGAGATGTCGACATATATTATCAATAACTCTGGAAATATAGCTGAAACAAAGGAACAGGTGAATGTTACATACAATGAGATTGTCGGTCTATTAAATCTTTAGGGAAAGAAGCAGATATATTTTAATTAAACAATTCTATCATGATGAGGCCGTAATTATACAATGAATGATGCACAAACAATCGAACTCATGGCCCCGGCTAAAAATTACACGTGCGGTATAGCCGCAATCAATTGCGGTGCGGATGCAGTGTATATCGGAGCGCCAAAATTCAGCGCGCGGATTGCCGCTGGCAATTCAATTGATGACATTGCCCGCCTGGTTGACTATGCCCATTTTTTCAATGTTAAAATCCATATTGCGATAAATACCCTTCTCAAAGATGATGAACTCCACGCAGCCGAAAAAATGATCAAAGGGATCTACCGCATCGGTGCTGACGGCATCATTATTCAGGACATGGGGATACTTGAACTGGATATCCCGCCAATTCCGATTATAGCCAGTACCCAATGCCATAATGCAACCCCTGAAAAAGTTTTGTTCCTCGAAAAAATCGGGTTCCAACGTGCGATCCTCGCACGGGAATTGTCATTGGTTGAAATAAAGAAAATCCGCACCTCGACGGCCATTGAACTCGAAACCTTTATACATGGGGCCTTGTGTGTCAGTTACAGCGGTCAGTGCTATCTCAGTTACGCCCTCGGCGGGAGGAGCGGAAACCGCGGAGAGTGCGCACAGCCCTGTAGAAACAAATATTCTCTGTTGAAACCTTCAGGGGAAATCATCATCAAGGACAAGCACCTCCTTTCACTCAGGGACTTGAATCTTTCACAGCACATCGAGGCCCTGATGAGGGCCGGAATCTCTTCGTTCAAGATCGAAGGGCGTCTCAAAGACGAATGTTATGTAAAAAACATCGTTACATTTTACCGGGCGCTTCTCGATGATCTCATGCGCGGCACCGATTACAAACGAAGTTCATCAGGGAAAAGCTCCACTGAATTCATCCCCAATCCTGCAAAAACATTTAACAGGCGTTATACTAATTATTTTATCGACGGAAGAAAAAAGGGGAGCTCATCATGGGAGACTCCGAAGTTTGTCGGCGAAAAAATAGGGAACGTTGCGATTACCGATGAACACTATTTCATTCTTGAAAAAAACGATTCGGGTATAAAATTACATCCAGGTGACGGCATATCCTTTTTCGATGAGGAAAAAATTCTGCAGGGGACCAATCTGAATCGTGTGGAAGTAAAAAAAATCTACCCGGCGGAAATGAACGGAATAACCAAAGGGACCTTTATATACCGCAATCATGACCATAACTACAATCGTATTCTCAAAAATTCAAGGGATTCACGAAAAATCCGGGTAGATATGAGACTCTTTGAAAAAGATGGATCCATCCATCTTTCACTATGCGATGAAGACGGAATAACAGCCACCGTTAGCCGAATATATCTTGCTGAACCGGCGAAAGACCCTGTAAAAGCAAAAAAAACAATTCATACACAACTTGAAAAACTTGGGGATACACAGTTGTATTGCGGAAATATTTCGATTGAATGCGAAGATGCATATTTCTTTCCGATTTCACTTCTCAACGAACTTCGACGTGAAGCGGCTGCAACGATCACATCGCTAAGAAAAAACGGTTATATCAGAACAAGTTTGGCATTGGTAAAAAATTCGTACCCATATCCTGAAAAAACATCAGACTATCATTCAAATATTCTTAATGAAAAAGCCGCTGTTTTCTATCGATCGCACGGAGCTGAAATCAAGGAACGTTCCCCTGAAAGCGGCATCTCCATGAAAGGGAAAAAAGTCATGACAACAAAATACTGTATATTATTCGAACTTGGAAAGTGCGGTAAAGGAGCGGCTGCTGATAGCAGAAAAAAAACCCTTCTTTTAGCCGATCAGAAAGGGAACAGACTTGAATTGCGGTTTAATTGCAAACGATGCGTAATGGAAATGTGGATGCCCGCTGATTAAATCTTTTTTAATTTTGAAAACTGTCGCTTCATTTCATCATTAAAAATATTCACTTGATTTCTTCCATTGTTTTTTGAATGATACAATGCCGCATCCGACATCTTTATGAATTCCTCAATATCCAACGGATTAACATTAGGAATACATGCTATTCCTGCCGAAATTGTCACTGAGAGTATCGAATCATTATAATTAATACGGGTC
>JBFZEZ010000372.1:0-5534 GCA_041306585.1 Spirochaetota bacterium
CGGCGGTACCTCGCGCGCAATCCTCTATCGGAACAATCATCAGGGGGACTATATTCGGCGCATGTTCGATGAGACTGGGACGGATTACCCGGGGGTTGATCTTATGACAATCCATGCTTCCAAAGGCCTAGAATTCGACATGGTCATAATCGCAGGGGTATCGGATATGATTATTCCAGACCGTTCAGGGGATATCGAAGAAGAGCGGCGCCTTATGTATGTTGCGCTCACCCGTGCAAGGAACACTCTCCATATAATCTTTCACAAAAACGAGGATGCCACCCCTCCGCGTTTTTCGCGCGAACTCCGGCCGTGGTCAATATAGAATCATGGATATCATGAAATCGGAACTGACAGGTAATCCTCCTCAAATTCATCCCTCGCCATAATTGTACTGATCCTGCTGAGGTCCGCAAAATTAAACATCTGCATGATATTGGGTTGAACATCGAGATAAAATATTCTGGTATCGTGTTCCTGGGCGGCCCGAACGAATTTAATAAGATGATTCAATCCGGTAGAGTCTATAGCGATAAGATCCTTACAGTCGATTGCCACAATCGGGGGAAAATGCAGCAATTCATGTCTGATCACGGTCTCAAAATCATTAATCGTATCAACAGTTAATTCCCCCTCAATTAACAAGAAAAGCACTTCCTCTTTAATAGAAAAATGGATGTTGAGCATCGAAAACCTTCATTTCAAATTATTGTTTGTATTTAAAACTATGAAAATCGAAATCCATACAGAGTCAATAAAATTTATTTGATTTCGGTCAATTTATTGGTATTGGCTTATTAAAAATCATCCGGATTCGGCCCCATTCGCTGATTCTGATTCAAGGAATCAATTAACCCTACATCATCAGAACTGAGTGAAAAATCAAAAATGGACGCATTCTCTTGAATGCGGGCCGGGTGAACAGACTTAGGTATTGTAACGACACCGTGCTGCAAGTCCCACCGCAGGATTATCTGTGCAGGAGTTTTTCCATATTTTCGTGAGAGTCCCTGGATTACCGTGGAATCAAAAATCACCCCCCTGGTAAGCGGCCTCCAGGCCTCAAGCCTGATGCCAAGATTCATGCAATAATCAAGAAGATCTTTTTGAAACAGGAGGGGATGAAATTCAACCTGGTTAATTGCAGGCACTGTGCCGGATATTTTCTGCATCATATCAAGATGGCGCCTGTTGAAATTACTGACCCCGATGGCCCTTACAACCCCATCCTTGTAGAGATGCTCAAGGGCATTCCATGTTTCCGGAAAGAGGCCGGAGACAGGCCAATGTATAAGATAGAGGTCGATATAATCCATGCCCAGGTTCTTCAGGCTCTGGCTAAACGCACGAAGCGTTGGATCAAACCCGTGGTCTGTATTCCATACCTTTGTAGTTAAAAAAATATCGCTCCGCTTAAGGCCGCAATTATTCAGGGCCCGTCCGGCGCTTTTCTCGTTTTCATACATCGATGCAGTATCAAAACTTCGGTAACCGGCTGCAATGGCAGCCTCAATGGCCTTTTCAGTTTCTGCTCCCTCCGCTGTTTTATAGAGACCGAGGCCGAGCCAGGGCATGGCAACACCGTTGTTCAAACTGACGCAATCGCTTATTTTTTCTGGTGTTATCATGTTTATTGCAGCTGCTGTGTTTTTTCCTTTCTACTGTCATTCCCGTCCCCGTCTGCACGGGGATAAACTCCGGCGGGAATCTATCTTTTTACAACGGACTAAAGGGAAAAACAAGCTTTATTCTGTTTAGATCCATAAAAATTTATCAATTTTTTTTTTGCAGTCGATTCAAATTACTATAGCATGTAACGAATGATTTAAAACATTTCATGTCATTCCCGTCCCCCTCTGCACGGGGATATACTCCGGCGGTCATCCTGGAATTTATATTATTAAAATGAAATGATTGACTGAAAACAGTAATGATGATCTAATACACACTATATATGATTATCGCTCAGAAAGTGAACCACTGATGATCATGATACAATCAACCTGCCCAGACAGGTTTAATGTTATATTTACTTATGGAGCATATTAAATGAAGAGGATATGGAAGGATGTGACGATTGCCGCTCTGCTTATCGCGAACATAATGATGGGGTATACCGTAGTAAAAAGCCAGAATACAGACAACGTGGAACAGAAAGAAAACAGCACGAAAAACGAAAAAGATGACCAAGCTGCGGGAAGGGACCCTAAAAAAATCCCCCTGTACACCTTCCCTTCTTTTTACCGGGGTATATATCTAACCACTGATACGGCCTGCTCTCCGGCAAAATTCAAGCGTATTTTTGATGCGGCAAAATCATCGAACATCAATGTGCTGGGAATGGATGTACAGACCGGGAGCCCGAGGGAACGAATGGTCCCGGCCGAGCATGTAAAGATGTGCCTCGATAACGGCATACATCCCGTGGCGCGGGTAGTCGTATTTCCCGGCGGTCTCGCGAGCTATCCCTGCCCGGATGCATATATCGAAAACATTCTCGACATCGCCGAGAACGCCGCATCCGTCGGGTTCAAGGAGATACAGTTCGACTATATCAGGTTCAGCGATGAGGGCCGACACCGGGAATCGCTCCGCACTGTATCGCTTAAGACCCGCTACGAATTTATTGAAAACTTTTTCAAACGGGCACGCACCCGGCTTGAAAGCTACGGCGTTCGGATCGCTGCCGATGTATTCGGAAGGATTCCGCATAATAATGACGATGCGATCGGCCAGAAACTGGAAGTCCTCGACCCGCTGATCGATGTCATCAGCCCCATGGCCTATCCCTCTCACTACAACCGGCCGAGTTATAACAACAATCCCTATGCAACCGTAAAAGAAACTTCGAGCCTGACCCTCAACCGGATGAAGAACGCGCAGGTGGTCCCCTATATCCAGGCCTTCAAGATGAAACAACCCGTTGATATGAGTTTTATCGAATATATCAAACAGGAAATCAAGGCTGTGCATGATGTGAATGCCCACGGATTTTTTCTCTGGAATGCGCGTCAGGATTATGTGGAGCCGCTCAGGGCGGTGAAGGAGTTTTATTCGGAGAAGAGGTGATCAATATCATTTAAATATAATGCTTACTTTTCCCCGGATATATTAAATGCCCGTCACGACATTAAACTGCTTATTGAATCTTTGATAAAATAACATTATCTAAATAAGCAGTACCATTTAATATTTCTTCATCAGATTGAAAAAATCTCAACTTTACCTGTGCGGTTGATCCGCTATTAAATATACAAGAATAATGTACCCACTTTCCTTTATCTGAAGCGCTTAGTGTGAATTGACATGAATCATCAAAAACATCAGTGGTATCAAATATGGCATTACCAGAAATTGTACCTGAATCGAGTTTCATTGACATTGTTAAAATATAATCAGTATTGAGCGATAAGGCTATATCCTGTTTTAAAGGACCGATACTAGCGGTGCCATTATTAACTAAACTCATAGAATAACCCCCCTCTACTCTCTCAAAAATCGACTGTTGATAGTTCCCTGGATTGGCAGTGTACCAGCAAAGAGGTGAAACATATTCAAAAGAACCATTTAACGCGATGTTACTTGTTACAACATGGACCTTAACTGAATATACTTTTGCCGAATTGTCCACTGCTTTAACTTGATAATTAATAGTACCACTTGAAAAATCATTTGCGATTCCACTGCCCGGGGTCACAACATTTCCCGTATGGACAATATAAGGAACAAGATTATTTATATTAGTCCCACTAGGAACTATTAAATCAACAGTTGAGCTTGATTGATTTATAACACCAATAATATCAGATTCAAATAGAAAACCTGTATTATCACTCTTACGAAAATCAAATTTTACAATGTCTTTTCCACTAGATGAACTATAGGTGTAAACCCGTGTTGTCGGAGCAGAAGCCTTCCCAAAATTATCACAGGCAATTGCATTGAGAGTGGTGGTGCTTAAAGGTATATCTATATCAGTATCAACCTGTGCAGTTAAGCCTTCACTGCAATTTCCAGGGGGTGTTCCAGAAAGGGTGTACCTGAATTCTTTAAAGTCACTCTCGCATCCGCCGGTTAACTTTATTTTCATGGGAGGAGTTATAACAGTATCAGCCGGTGCGCCCGGCGCTGCAGGTGGACCATTGTCAACAGTTACACTATAGACTTTTAGAGAACCATCTTTAGCTGTGACCGTATATGCAACAGGACCTTCTGAAAAATTATTTGGGATTCTGTTCTGAGGAGTTATAGATTCACCATTAATTATGATATCAGGAACAAGTCCTGAAATATTAAAACCCTGCGGAACAGATAAATCAATATTTAAAATGCAGATATTGCCTGAAACATCAGATGTAAGACCACTATTATCGCTTTGGAGGAAGTCAAATCTGGTAATATCCCTGCTGGATCTCGAAATTTCCTGATTATCTATCACTGAGTTAGAATTATCAACACTTTCCCAGAGGTTTTGTCTGCTGCAATTTGTTATTAGAAATACAAAACAAAGATTGATTATTAGATATTTTAGTATCAGGTTAAATAGAAAACTTGTTCTCATGAAAAATATCCTCCTGGATTATTTTCAATCAAACTCCTATAATATATATTTCTATAATTGAAAAAGAAGTTGTTTTCTTTATTTAGTATACCAATTTCAACTTCCTATGTATATTATGTTAATAAAATTTTTCCGAGAATTCGATCGTTCCTATAGGGAAGAACTTTTTTAATAAAAATTTTTCCAGACAAAATTTGTCATAAACATTATTTGATTTTTTGTCAGTTTTATAATGTTTGTGAATAATAACTATAATCAGAACCATTTAAAAATTAATCAAAAATACAAAATTTGACTAAAATCGAAGACCAAAAAAAATCAATTGCAAATGCAAAATTCCGAAAAATCACTGCAATCCTTAGATCTTTATTTCTCGATAAAGAGCCTCACGAAGTGAAAATGTATCCCTCAATTTTGAAATTTGCTTTGTCCAGTATGAATATAACCCATACTTCGACTTCGCTCAGTACAAGTAATACCGTAGGCGTTATCATTTTCATTACAGCTGCTATGTTTTTTTTCTCCACTCTCATTCCAGGGCAGGCGGGAATCCATGTGCAAGGGGTAAGACATTATGTAATTTTTTTTGTGCCGCGGGCTGTCTGAGTCTGTGGATTCATCATTACTTCTTTTTTTTCAGACCCAATCTGCTTGTTTTATGGGTAATTGAAAATCGGGATTTACCGAGTTCCCTGCAGAGTTCAGTAACTGTCATGACCGCATGATTTTTTTTAAGGAATGCAACTTCTTCATCACTCCAGTAATTCTCGAGTTTTTTCTTAATGCCCAGGTATTTCGCCGCATACTCCACCATCCCGCTATTCTTCCCCAGGCGGCGGGCCATCTCCTCCCAGGTCATGCGGTCGATGTTTTTTTTCACAAAATTTAACTCGGCATCTGTCCAATTTTTAAATATTGCCGAATGGGGTTTTTTCTTTTCGATGCCGAGCGCCCGTATCATTTTAAAAACACG
>JBFZEZ010000373.1:0-6614 GCA_041306585.1 Spirochaetota bacterium
TCCGAGCGTCGTCACGTTTTTGGAGAGACTGACGATGAGATAAACAAGAAAGTAAAAGCGGCTTTCGAATTCGGACTCGACCCCATGATTTGTGTGGGTGAGCTCCTCGATGAACGGGAAAGCGGGCGGACTGCGGAAATCAATACACGGCAGGTGAAGGCCGCATTGAAGGATATTTCAATTGAGCAGATGGGAAAAGTCATAATTGCATACGAACCTGTGTGGGCAATCGGGACCGGTAAGGTCGCCACGCCGCAGATGGCTGATGACGCACATGTGCTGATACGGGATGTCGTCAAGCAGCTGTATGGCGATTCAGCAGCCCAGGCGGTTTCGATCCTCTATGGCGGATCAGTAAAACCGGATAATATCCTTGGCCTTTATCAGATGAATAATATCGACGGCGTTCTTGTCGGCGGGGCCAGCCTGAAGGCAGATTCATTTCTTGAGATTATTAAAGTGCATTAATTACGGGTCAACGGGTGTGTTCACCCGGAAACAGCACATCGTGCAGCAGGGCAGATGCGCTTGTCAGAAAAATTTTTAATCATTTTTGAGGAAAAATATGGGCGTTTTAGTTACCTTATCAACAATTCTATTTGTCATTGTCTGTTTTCTTTTAATTATTATAATACTTCTTCAGTCAGACAAGGGCGCTGGAATGGGAATCCTCGGCGGTTCCAGTCAGTCGGCCTTCGGTTCGTCAACAGTGGATGTCATAACAAAAGCAACCGGGGTTCTTGTGGCCCTTTTTTTGATCGGTTCATTTGGACTTGCCGCCCTTTCGTCCGGCAAGGCGAATGTACGGAAAAAGGGACTCAATATGGATACTCAGGAGCAATCGGTACCGAAAGGTAAACTGGCCCCTGAAAAATCAGACTCTGCTGATAAAGGAAAAAAACCGGCCCCTGGTGAAACAAAATAACCGCATATGAAAGGGTTTTTTGTAGACAGCCGTGAATGCACCGGCTGCGAATTCTGCGTAGACAAATTGCCTGAAGTTTTTGCAGTAAATTCCGAAGGCGTGAGTTATGTAGTCAAAATTGACGGGGCCAGCGAAGAGGCCATCCAACGTGTTATCGATGGATGCCCTGCAATATGTATTCATTGGGTAGAATAAATTAGTCAAAGGAGTTTAATAATGTCGTTGAAAGATTATATTTTTACTTCCGAATCAGTTTCGGAAGGACATCCCGACAAAGTGTGCGATCAGATTTCAGACGGTATTGTAGATGAGCATATTAAAGGCGATAAGCATTCACGGGTCGCCCTTGAATCACTTGTAACCACTGATCGTATCGTTCTTTCGGGTGAAATTACGTCGAATTGCAAAGTTGACTACGAGAAGGTCGCGCGCAAGGTTGTTTCAGAAATCGGGTATACCGATCCCGAGGTCGGCTTTGATGCCAAGACATGCGATGTCAGCGTTTATGTTCACGCTCAATCATCAGATATTTCACAGGGCGTTACCGAGGGAGAGGGCCTTTTCAAAGAGCAGGGGGCCGGTGACCAGGGGATGATGTTCGGATATGCAGTTGCTGAAACGAGCGAATATATGCCTCTGCCGATATCATTGTCTCACAAACTTGTTAAACATCTTTCCGTTCTCAGGAAAAACGGTGAATTGAAATTCCTGCGTCCTGATGCCAAATCCCAGGTCACTGTCCAGTATGAGGACGGAAAGCCGAAGCGGATCGACGCTGTCGTTGTCTCAACACAGCACACACCGGAGATCGAGCAGAAAGACATCCGTGACGCGATACTGGAACATGTTATTAAAAAGGTGATTCCTGCCGGGTTACTCGATAATAACACGAAATATTTTGTCAATCCCACCGGCCGTTTCGTTATCGGCGGTCCTCATGGGGACACCGGGGTGACCGGAAGAAAGATCATTGTCGATACATACGGCGGCATGGGCAGACACGGAGGCGGCGCTTTCTCCGGCAAAGATCCATCCAAGGTCGACCGTTCAGCTGCGTATATGGCGCGTTATATTGCAAAAAATGTTGTTGCAGCCGGTCTCGCATACCGATGTGAGGTACAGCTCGCGTATGCCATCGGGGTCGCTGATCCCGTTTCAGTCATGGTCGAGACCTTCGGCACCGGTACGATTCCCGATTCAAAGATCGTTGATCGTATTGTCAGTGTTTTCAATATGAAGCCTGCCGGTATCATCACAACTCTTGATCTTCTTAACCCGATTTACCAGGCCACGGCTTCTTACGGCCATTTCGGAAGGGAAGAAGCGGGATTTACTTGGGAGAAAACCGATAAGGCTGCACTCCTGAAATAATGTGTGCTGATACGTAAACGTGACGCAACAGGGTGTGTACCTCTAGCAGATATACATAAACGAGGGGGTGGTTTCAGCCATCCCCTCAATAATTTAAAACAAAATGAATCCTATTGGTATTCCGGGAAATATGCATAGAATCATAATTACTTTTATTGTACTGATCGCTGCAGGGTTCCCGCTTGTCAATAGCTGGAAACTCGGCGCTCAGGAAGTAGTACCCCGGGAGAATAACCTTCCTATAGCGACCCCCCAAGCCAAAGAACAGGACCCTTCGAAAATTTTTAAAAATAAGACAAATGTCGACCTTGACGGCAAGTTCCTTTATGGCATGTACAATAACGTACTGATCGATTTCAATCTTACGCAAAATTTCGATAAGTTTTCATACCAACTCGGCACCGACTTCAGGAGGTCGAACGATTTCGGATACAGAAATACCAGTTTTTATGAGAGCCAGGTAGGCCTCACGGGCAAAGCTGATATCCTCGAAGTATGGAAGATGACCCCGGACATTCAGGTAACGAACCAATCGTACGGGATGCATGTAAACCCATTATTCAGCCGTGAAGAGAAGGATAAATTTTTTGTCGAGATTAAAAATGAATTTAAAAAGAACCCCTACAGGTTTGATTTTAATCTTGGGGGGGGTAATCATGTCCATCGACTGAAAAAAATAAATTCTCCAAGGGTGACGAAGTCATCATTCTACAAGGCAAACGGCGAGTTCGGCTGGGAAACAATCTGGTCCGCGTCGAACACCTTCAGGTTGAACAATAAAGCCGCCCATTATTTTTATGAAAATTCGCATACAACTGACGATACTGATTTCCATAATGAATTCGTCCTCAGTTTTAAAGTGACTGAATACTTCGTGTTTGATTTTGGGGCAGGTCTCAATTGGAACCGCGACCGGCGCGAATGGTACGGCATGCTTCCCTTTGGTATGCTCAATATTTCGACTGCCGGTGTCAAGTATACCTCGATTGAATTGTCATATTCATATGACCTGGTCCCCTTCAGGCCTGAAAACTTTTATTTTGAGCAGACCTTCATAATGCCATCCTACAATCTTCCCCCTGGCGAGACGCACAAGGTCGAACTGAAGGCCGGGCTTGATTTTAAATTTAACAGCGATAAAAGTTTTTACGTTAAGCAATTTAAAATAAAAGGCTCAGGGACTTTTGAATATAATAAATCCTTTTATAATTATTATTCATTGGTGCCTGAAAATCTGTTAAGCGCCGAAACCATACCTGTGATGATCGGGCGTGCCCGTGCTGAAACCGGCCTCGTGTTTAATATCTTAAAAGGAGACAGACTTGAAATCGGGGCCAACTATGAATACTGCTACTTTTATGCTGATACATACATTACATATCGGCCGAATAATTCATTTGGCACTTATATAAAGTTCAGCATTCAGCGATGGTCTCTTGAATGGGAGAACAAATGGCTGGGGCCCGTGCATGTCGCACCTGAGAGCAGCCGTACTTTACGTCCGATCTGGCTCGGCACATTGAATCTTCAATTGCAGGTCCTGGATTCGTTTTATCTTTATACAATATTGGAAAACATGTATAACAGGAAAATCGTATTCAGGGAAGGTTATCCTGAACCGGGGATTGTTTTCTCCGGCGGAATCCGTATAATTATTTAATTTGTCTTTATTCCTTGACATTAGATGTCTGACAGGTTATTTGGAACGAATTATTTTTTGTGAGTTATTTATTGATGAGAAAAATAGCACTGGCAATAACAGCACTATCGATATTATTCATTTTCCAGGGATTGTTTTCAGAGCCCGCAAAATATGAAGGAAAAATCGTAAAAAAGATTTCATACGAAGGGCTTGAAAATGTCAATGAGGAGGATTTGAATGAAATCATCCGGACCTCCATCGGATATCCCCTTAAATCTATTGAGCTCAGGGACGATATCAGGGACATTTTTAAAAAAGGTTCATTCGAAAATGTTGTTGTTGAGATTCAGGAGTTTGAAGGCGGGATACAGATAAAATTCATCTGCAAGGAAAGGCCTCAGGTGCGTTCAATTGAATTTAAGGGGGCTGACAAGCTCATAGAATCCGATCTCACCTCCGCAATTTTAATAAAAGAAAATGAATCACTGAGGCTCGATTATATAGAGAAGAGCCTGAAAGCCCTCAAAACCAAGTATGACGAGGAGGGCCTTTTTAATGCTCATATAACATATAAGGTCGCTCCCATTAAAAATGATAAGAACGCGGTAAAACTTACTTTCATCATTGACGAAGGTGAGGAGATCAAGGTGCACAAGATCGCGCTCCTTGGGGCCAAGAAACTTTTCAGCCGTGAACTGCTTGCAGTTATGGAAACCTCAGAAAAATGGCTTTTCAAGGATGGGGAATTTAAGGAAGAAGTGTACGAACAGGACAAGGCCAAGATCGTCGCATATTATAAAGAGAAGGGATATCTCGACGCCCAGATCATTGAGGATAAAGTGGATTACGAATGGGTGAATCCCGAGAAAAAGGATGAACGCGGAATATTTATTTCAATTAAAATGAGCGAGGGCGACCGCTATTATTTTGATAAATACACCATTGAAATTCACGGGGAGAAACCTGATACAGTATTCAAACCTGAGGAATTTTTCGAGGATTTCGAATTACGTAAAACCGGGGAACTTTTTAACTACACCCTTTTTAACAAAGACCGCCAGATGATCAGTTTTCAATATGCCACGAGAGGGTATATTTTTGCGCGTGTTGTTCCGAACCAGACCATCACGGAGCGTGAAGTGAAGGTCAGGGGGAAACTGGAAAAAAGAAAATTTGTACGGGTCGATTTTGTTGTTGAAGAGGGTTCGCAGGCATTCATTGACCAGATCATTATCAAGGGAAATAAAAAAACGAAAGACCGGGTCATTCGACGCGAGCTTCTTTTTAAAGAAGGGGAACTCTTTGATGCGCGGAAGATGCAGCTCAGCCGTGAGAAGGTATATAATCTCGGTTTTTTCAAACAGGTAAATATCGATGTGAGGCCGGGCAGTCGGGAAGGGTACATGAACCTCATCGTGGATGTCGAAGAGCAGCCCACAGGTACGATTTCGCTTGGAGGCGGATACGGCACTACATCGGGATTTTCTATATTCGCGGACGTGGGTGAGAATAACCTGCTCGGCAACGGGCAGCGAGTCGGCCTGAAATTCGAATATGGCCCCCTTCGCAGTTCGATTACCCTGTCATTCTCCGATCGATGGCTGGCGAATTATCCCATCGGCATCAGCGCGTCGGTTTTTTATTATCTGTATACTCTTCGCGATCAGTCAATGATCGGTACATATGAGACGGCAGAGTATAAAAAAGAATCCTTCGGTTATTCTCTTGGCATGAGCTATCGATTTTTTTATTATTACTCAATCGGAAGCACATGGACCCATGCTTTTAAACACTATATTGAACCCTCAGGCAACAGCAGGGATGAAATAATGATTTCAGTCAACCAGGGATTCCAGGAGAAGCGGACCCTTTCATATTACATTTATCATGATTCACGCGATAATTATATGAATCCGACTAAAGGGGCGCAATTGGGTCTTACCATCGGGTTCACCGGCGGTCCTGTACTGGGCGGGGAAGATCACTATATCGAATATGACCCGGAACTGTATTTTTATTTTTCACCCTTTCATATCCCATTTCTAAAGACCCATCCGATCGTATTTGAAGTGCGTGCGAGCGGTTCATTCCTCCGTCCTCCTTTTGGAAATAGTTCGGTGAGAAAAAAACAAAACCCGCAGGCAAACCCGTGGCTTGAACAGGAGGACCGTTTATTCCTCGGCGGGCCTGAGACCATGCGGGGATGGGAGTATTATGACGTCAAGTTCCCGGAGTCATGGCGTTATTCCGGGCTTTTTCACAGGATATTGTGGGGGATCGAAATGCGTATCCCTCTTCACCCTCAGATGCTCTGGTTTGCCCTGTTTTTCGATGCGGGTTCGCTCTGGTCTGACGTAGACTGGGAGCAGCAGATCGACAGCCAGGTACTGAGTGTGATCTCCAAAGACTTGGCAAGCAGCGATCTTAGGAGATTACAGGACTTCGGAAAGACCAATCTTCTGTCATATTTTAAATATTCTTATGGATTCGGTTTTCGGATACAGATTCCCATGCTGCCGCTCAGGTTCTGGTTCGGTAAAAAGCTGATCTATGACAATGGTTTCAAGGAAATAGGGGGGATTACGTTCCAGTTCGGTATCGGTGACATGAGGTTCTGATGAAGTCCGTGGCTGTTGTCATGCTGGCTGTGCTTATTCATTTCACACTGAATTGTTC
>JBFZEZ010000374.1:0-6685 GCA_041306585.1 Spirochaetota bacterium
GGAAATATAATTTTTTTCATGGCCAACCCCGCTGATTATAATGCTCATTATACTACATCTTTTTTGTATATTATCAAGCTAAAAAAGGGGAACATAAGCCGAATTCTGTCTCTGCAGCCATCTATCTTGGATGCATGTTGCCATGCACCTCTTTGCGACCTACCCTCAGCCTCAGGCGGACAACCTTAAAACGACTGACTACTTGGTCTTGCACCAGGTGGGGTTTGCAGTGCCGTCTGTCTTACGGCAGACGCGGTGAGCTTTTACCTCGCCATTTCACCCTTACCGGTGCGTCATATTGTGGCCGCGGACGCGGCCGTAGAGACGAAAAATTTTGCGTCTCTACGGATTTTTAACTGGCCGAAATATGACGCACCGGCGGTATATTTTCTGTTGCACTTTCCATCGCCTCGCGGCGCCCGGGCGTTACCCGGCACCCTGTCCTGCGGTGTTCGGACTTTCCTCGCTGCATCCTCATTGAGAATGCCGGCGCAACCGCATGTTCCCCTCCCCTATATCTGCACATCTGCTGAATTCTTTGTATCTCCCAAGTCCCCCTCCGGAGAATTAAAGGGACTTTTTAGAATGATATGTTGTTATTAAAAAACATGCTGAACAGTTACAATTCACCAAAAAATTCAAATTTCAATTATCAATAATAACAATAATCTTCCACTCCATTTTTTGCAAGGAAAAAACGGGTTTATTCTTTCGGTGCATACGATTATTGAACATGTTTTCAAAACCCTTTCAAACCGGCTTTCAACATATGTATATCAAGGTCATATCGTTTATTATTCCTGTTGACAGAAATCCATATAACACGCGCGGGATCAATCACAATTCTGTTTCTTCTGCCGTAAGTAAGTTTGTATTCGAAAAACCTCCCCTGCGGTCCCGGTACTTTAATGGTATATTGCCCCATAAACAGTGGGCCAAGCGGGGAGAATTTAACGGTGAAACCGTCACTGCATGCCTTGTAACTGATGCCCGTTGTGATATTCGGGATGTTTTTCCTGCAATTGTATGAATAAAACCGGCTCTTTATGTAAGCGAAATAAACATTCTCCCCGATCAGGCTATACGTCCTGTTCTGATTCTCAATGAAAATAAAATTAATACCCGTGTCTCCCCTCATCTTCAGGATTGCGGTATTGAGTTTTAATTTCGACTCATTATCAAGCAGAGCGGAGGACTTGATGGAGACCCTGTCGATTTTCAACGTGTCAAAAATTATATCACGCTCCCCTTCTCCGATCCAGGCGAGCTCTTCATCTGTACAGCGGGGGTTCCAAAAATTAACCATGGCCTCGCCGGAATTAATATATTCCCTGCGGACCTTTCCGATTTCGATATCCCATGAGGATACGATATCAGCGGCAAAACGTTTTTTCAAACCGGATACCATCATGGCATTTAGAAATGTTGTCTTTATACCGGCATTAACTCTCTTTCTATCTACTCCAGCTTCTTTTAATGAAATAGTTGGTGGGTCACTCTTGGACCTCATCGGAACCAGGCAACCGGACGATGGGACATCATCCTTCCCAAACAAAATTGAGGGTAAATCAAAATTTCCACGGTACATTTTGAGCATTTCATAGTGATTTCGGCATCCCCCTATGCCTGCAATAGTCAGGGCACCGAAAATACTTGAAGAGATAACGAGCAGACGCATATACGTCATATTAAGACCCATCCTTTTCCTTTATTCATTATCGGAATAATTGTGCATTATTATTAAAAGATTTTGCCATTCCACACTTTTAATGTTTTTCCCGCCAATTGAGCAAAAAATTAAAACCAACATACATTACTTGACAACATTTTAATATGAATATATTTGATAAATACTATAATTATGATAATACAGGTAGCATCATGCAATTACATAGCAATGACCGTCCTCTCATTATAGCAGGAAGGACCTTTCATTCTCGCCTTTTCCTGGGGACCGGAAAGTTTTCTTCTGTAGGGGTCATGAAACAGGCCGTCATTGCCTCAGCTACGGAGATGGTGACTGTGGCGCTGCGCAGGGTCGATCTCGACAATCCGGAGGATGATCTTCTAAAGGCTGTCATTTCGAACCCCGGGATCCAACTCCTGCCGAATACCTCTGGGGCTCGTGATGCGGACGAGGCGGTCAGGCTTGCGCGGATAGCGCGTGAAATGGGGTGCGGCAACTGGTTAAAACTTGAAGTTACACCGGACCCGCGATATCTCCTCCCTGATCCGGTCGAAACCCTCAAGGCTGCTGAAATACTGGTAAAAGAGGGATTTATCGTCCTTCCCTACATCAATGCTGATCCCATCCTTGCGAAAAGACTTGAAGAGGCAGGTACAGCAACTGTCATGCCCCTCGGAGCGCCGATCGGGACAAACAAAGGAATCAGAACTGAAGACAATATACGCATTATCATTGAAATGGCGAATATCCCGGTTGTTGTAGACGCCGGGCTCGGGGCGCCCTCCCATGCCGCACTGGCCCTTGAAATGGGGGCAGACGCTGTCCTGGTGAATACTGCGATAGCAGCGGCTGAAAATCCAGTCATGATGGCTGAAGCATTCAAACTGGGGGTTCAAGCTGGCAGAATGGCATTCATTGCAGGTAAGGCAGAACAAAAATCGTCAGCTAATGCCTCCAGCCCGCTCACGGGTTTCCTGAGGTAATTTTCTGAGAACCGGACCAGGCATACACATGGAAATTAAACTGGCATCCTTCAGTGACTTGCCCACATTGGCCGATTTCGTATACGTACGTACACACTCATGGGTGCAGCACACTCGCAAAAAAAACCAGGTTATACCATGTTTGAAGATTTTCTGAATACATACGAATGGGACCGCGTCCAGGAACGGATTTATTCCGCCACTGAAGATGAGGTCAGGACATCCCTCGCACGTTCGGCTTATGACGCTGGGGACCTCTACTGTCTGCTCTCCCCTGCCGCCGATGCTTTTCTCGAGGAGATGGCGCAGAAATCATCACGCATCACCCGTATGCGGTTCGGCAACACAATCCAGCTGTATGCACCCCTCTATATTTCAAATGAATGCACAAATACCTGCTTGTACTGCGGCTTTAACGCGCGCAACGATATCCGACGCATCACCCTTTCCCTGGAACAGGTTGAGAATGAGGCGCTGCTTATCTACAACGCCGGGTTTCGTCATATCCTCCTCCTAACCGGTGAAGACAAAAAAGCGACCCCGGTGGATCATCTTGCAGAAATCGGAAGGCGCATTCATTCAAAATTTGCATCTGTTTCAATAGAAGTGTACCCAATGGAAACAGACGAATATAAACTTATGGCCGAAAACGGCATTGACGGTCTCACGCTCTACCAGGAAACATATAATAAAAAATTGTATAACGATCTCCACCCTTCAGGAATGAAAAAAAATTTCCAGTGGCGGCTCGGAGGCCCCGATCGTGGAGGCATGGCCGGGCTCCGTAAAATCGGGGTCGGAGCACTTCTCGGTCTTTCTGACTGGCGAATCGATAGTTTTTTCACGGCTATGCACGCGTTATATTTATCGAGGAGATACTGGAAGAGCCATATACAGGTATCGTTTCCCAGAATGAGGGGAGCCATCGGGGGGTGCGGACCGATTACTCCGGTAAGCGATCGGGACCTTGTTCATCTCATCAGTGTGATGCGTATCATCCTCCCTGATGCCGGATTGCTTCTTTCAACGCGCGAGCCTGCTGAACTGCGCGACAGGATATTCCCACTCGGCATTACTGTGATGAGCGCCGGTTCACGCACTAACCCTGGAGGTTATGGGAACCTGGATATAGCAGACAGTCAATTTGATGTTGTCGATGAACGCTCCCCTGACGAGATAAGCGTAATGCTGCGCAGTAAGGGCTTTGACCCCGTGTGGAAGGATTGGGACAGGGATTTCATCGGATAACACCCTGTCATCCTTGTACCCGCCAGCAAGTGAAGACGCAAAATTTACGCCTCCCGCACCGAATTTTAATAATACCCGATAATTTTTGTTGATTATTTTCAATAAGTTCTAACATTTGACAGTAATATTAATTTGTTTATACATAAAATTATGCATATGTACCACCCGAATATTGGGGGGTCACAATCTGAAGGTTGGGTCAATTTTCGCTGTTTTAATAACCGTCAGTTTTTCAGGGGAATCAAATGATTCAAGTAAGTGGTAAAACAATTCCGGAAATCTTTCAAAACAATATAAAAAAATTCGGGGACCGGGCTTGTGTGGCCTACAAGCCCTCGAACGATGGGACATATACCGATATCTCTTGGAATAAAATGGGTGAAATGGTCCGCGACCTCGGGTGCTATCTTCTTTCTGTCGGGATAAAAAAAGGCGACCGCATAGCCCTTTTCTCTCATAACCGCTTCGAATGGTGGGTGGCTGACCTGGCAATCCTTTCAATTGATGCCGTTGATGTCCCCATCTATGCGACTAATTCAGCAGAAGAATCCCGTTATATCCTCGAACATTCCGAATCGGTCATGTGCCTGTGCGGGACAAGAGACCACATGAACAAGATATTTGAGGTCAAGAAAAAACTCCCGAAACTGAAAAAGCTTGTTGTATTCGACCAGGTATCAGAAAAGAAAAAAGACATGATCACATTAAAGGAAGCCTTTAAGATTGGGGCGGCATATAAAAAACGTTCTGACTTCGATAAAAGATTAAAAGGAATCAACCCCAAGAAATTGGCGACCATTATTTACACATCCGGCACCACAGGAAACCCGAAAGGGGTCATGCTGACGCACGATAATTTCATATCCAACACCCGGCAGATCTTCATGAAGTTCGGCGAATACATGGATGGGAACCATCGCCTTATGTCGTTCCTCCCTCTCTCCCACTCACTGGAACGGACGTGCGGTTATTACCTGCCCATGTCCATCGGGGCAACTGTCGCTTTTGCACGGGATTTCGCAACAATAATCCAGGACCTGCAGGATTACAACCCGACCTTCATTATCAGCGTCCCGCGCCTTTATGAAAAAATCCACACGACAATATTGTCTAGCCTTCCGAGTGTATCAATTGTAAAAAAGTCGCTGTTTAAACTTTCACAAATCGTTGCAACGCATAACCTGAAGTATGAATGCAATAATCTCCCCAGGCCGGCGCTTTTTAATGCGATATTCAGCCTCTTTGACAAAATCATTTTTTCAAAACTCAAGGCTGGGCTCGGTATGGGAAACATTCAATTTGCAGTTTCAGGCGGTGCCCCGCTCTCAAGGTCCGATGCTGAATTTTTCATCGGCATGGGGATTAAAATTCTTGAAGGTTTCGGCCTCACCGAAACAACCCCGGTTACGAATGTCAACCCGCTGTGCAGAATAAAACCCGGCACTGTCGGGCAGGCACTCCCGGAAACACAGATTAAAATTTCAGACGAGGGCGAGCTCCTTATCAAAGGGCCGCAGGTCATGCCGGGATATTACAAAAACAAAAAAGCGACCCGGGAAGTTTTTACAAAGGACGGTTTCTTCAGAACCGGGGATATCGGCCTAATCGATGACGAAGGCTTCCTTTCAATCACGGGGAGGATAAAAGACATCATCGTAACCGCCGGGGGGAAAAATATTTCACCCCAGAATATCGAGGGGAGCCTTAAGAACTCAAAATTTATCGAACAGATCGCAATAATCGGCGACCGCAGGAAATATCTCACAGCGTTTGTCATACCTGCATTTAATGCATTGCAGGCATGGGCAAAAACGAACAATATCGAATTTTCCGACAGCAGGGATCTCATCACCAAACCTGAAGTAATCAAACTTTATGAGAATGAAATCCTTGAATACACCAAGCATTATTCCAGGGTGGAACAGATCCGCAAATTCACCCTCCTCGATGCCGAGTGGACACAGCAGACGGGTGAACTCACACCTTCACTCAAGATTAAACGGCGGGTCCTCGAGCAGAAATACGCTCAGGAAATCGAGAAAATGTATCCCCGGGAATAATCAGGGAAAGTATTGACAAATAGTAAGGAATCCTTATGATCATGTCACCCCCCATAAAGAGTCGCAATTATGCGCCTGTGCGGGGGTATGTTTTTCCCATCGATGTCATGAATGCATGAAATCCGTCCGGGAAAATACACAAAAACATAAAGAGGGGATGAAAGTGCACGAATTATCGATCATGACAAATATTCTTGAAATCGTCGTGGAGTATGCGCAGAAAAACAACGCAAAAAAAATCCGGAAGATCAACCTCAGAATCGGAGCGATGTCAGACGTCATACCCGAATGGGCGCAGAACTATTTTGACATGTTGAGCAAAGACACCATCGCAGATAAAGCAGAGCTGGTGATCGACCGGATTCCGGTATCCGTGAAATGCAGGGCATGCGGGAACGAGCGTACACTCGACAAAGGCGAATTTGACTTTATCTGCAAAAAATGCTCGGCAAACGATATAGAGCTTCTGACCGGCAGGGAACTATCAATAATCAGCATTGAGATAGACTAATGAAAAAAGAAATCACAAAAAAAATAGCTGAAGAATTTAAACGAATAATACTCGACAGGGAAGTCCGTATCATGGAAGTGTGCGGGACCCATACCACCGAGTTTTTCCGCACCGGCGTAAAAGACCTTTTCCCGGAAAATCTGGTGCTGGTAGACGGTCCGGGGTGCCCGGTATGCGTAACCGCAAATGACTATCT
>JBFZEZ010000375.1:0-5312 GCA_041306585.1 Spirochaetota bacterium
ATAAGGGGTTTTCGGATTCGTCTTGATCAATGCCTCGATGGCGGCCCAGGGGTCATCCAACACTTTTCCTTCGGCGACCGGGTGCACTCCCAGGAGATCCAGGAGGCCGCTCGAGAAGATGATCCCGCCGACATTTCCCACCTGCACAGTTGTTAGTCCCCTGTTCGCAGCGAACAGTGACGCCGCCATACCGGCAAAACCGGAACCGATGACAGCCAGATCGTAAGCCGATGTATGTGTATTCTTCATGTCTATTATATTCCTTGATAGATCATCATTTATTTCACACCCTGCAGTTCCTCGCCGAAGAGGCCGCAGTGAATTGATTCAGCGAGTTCAGCCTGGATCAGCTGGTCCCCCCAGCAGATCGGGTGGGTCCCTTTCCAGCGCTCCTGCAGAAATCCTTTCAGGTCATTGATCCCCTCGCTGTTTTCCAGGGAGCCGGTATCGTACATGTAATAGACGGTGCGCGGGCCGCAGAATGCCCCCTGGCATGTTCCCCGTCCCAACCGTGTATGAAAACCGATATCCACGATGCGGGGATGTTCGTTGTTTTTTGTGATTGAAGCGACAACATCGTCGATCGCGCTTTTGGAGACCATCTCACATTCGCACACCATGATGTCGTTTCTGTTATGCTGCTTCATCCATGACCGCGGAGAGAGCGCCGGCTCGGTCCATTCATGGTCACGGGGGGCGGGGAGGGGTTCGGTGCGCGTTATGCAGGGGGTGTCTACCCCGAGTTTTTTCGCAACCATGTCAGCTGTTTTTTCCGCCATGAGCCGGTAGGTGGTAAGCTTCCCGCTTGTGATGGTGGTGAGGTTGTCGACGTTATCGGCGCTGTGATCGACAAGGGTGAAGCCGCGGCTGATCGCTCTGCCGTCGCCCGATCCGACGAGGGGCCGCACCCCGCTGAAAGCACGGATGTAGCGGGTCGTCTGCAGCATGGGGACCATCTGGGCCCCTTCATTAACGAGATAGTCCGCTTCTTCCACGGTCGGGTAGATATCATCGAGGCTGTCAACCCGCGATGACGTTGTGCCGAGTACAGACACGACCCCGCCCGGGACAAGGATGTCGCCGTTTGACGGTTTCCTCAGGCGGTTGATGATGCGTTTGTTTATCCTTTCGTTTGTTATAAGGAGTGTCCCCTTTGAGTAGACCATCGGGATCACGGCGCCGGCGAGTGATGCAATTTCAGCGGCCCACGCCCCAGCAGCATTGACAACCTGCTCGGGCTCGATGCGGATGGTTTCGCCGTTCGCCATGTTCAGGACGTGTACAGCTTTTATTTTTTTATTTTGTATTTCGAATGTTGCGGCCTTGGCCCTTCGGAGGAGGATTGCGCCCTTCATCTGGGCATGGTTGATGTTTTGAAGACAGAGTTTGAACGGGTCGATTGAAGCATCAGGTACCCGGTAGGCCGCGATGGCCTTTTCTGATATGCACGGTTCAAATTCACGCGCTTCCTGGGGGGTTATGGTTTCGCACGTGATCCCGCACTGGGCGCAGTAGGTCGGAAAATCGGCGATAAAGCGTTCATCGTCCCCTTCTACAGCTACGAAAATCCCGCCGGCATCTTCAACAAGCTGGGGCGCCGTTTTTTTAATTATTTCCCCTTCTTCCCTGCACTCGACCGCAGCGTGCTGATCATTTGAAACGTATCGGCCACCGCTATGGAGTAGTCCATGGTTGCCGCCGGACGCCCCGGCATTAAGGTGGTCTTTTTCAACAAGAATACAGTGTATCCCTCGCAGGGCAAGGTCGCGGGCGATTGCTGTACCTGTGGCTCCCCCTCCGATAACAAGAACCTGGGTTTGCACGTGATGCCTCCTGATTATTGTGTCATATACCGCACATTGGTACTGTATGGCAATGTACATTAAAATTAACCTATATATTTTTTCAAGATTTTTTCAATAAAAATGCGTTTGATTGATGTAAAAGGTCAATTGTCGAGTGTGATTATAAACTTTTTTCATGCCCAACTTTTCGAACTCATCCCCCTGACCCCCTTCTCTTGATTACAATAGAAGGGGGAATTCCTGAGGATTCATACTGGCAACGATTATTTGCAAGTCATTGATTATCTTCACAAAGAGCCCCTCTCTTTTTCAAAGAGAGGGGCGCGCCGGAAGGCGGGGGTGAGTTGAATTCTCCCCCGGTTTTTGGGCAATTACCGCAACACATTTAAAATTAAAAAAAAAATAACTTGCATAGAATTGATGCCCAATGGTATAATTTTAAATGGGAAAAGAATAGAAACGATCCCTCAACTGCAGGCTTTTAACTGATAATGAGAGGAAAATATGAACAATAATGGATTTGCCAACAGGTTTCTGAAAAGATACCTTAATGCAAGCTATGAAAAGCGCGGAAATATACGGAACTTTTTTTTCTTCAATCTTTCAGTTATTCCGATCCTGTTTATATTTTTATTTTTTTTCAATGTGCTGTCGTCCCCCGGGATTTTCAGTGCGGCGAATATAGTGGTGAGTTTACTGATAGGGCTTCTTTTTATGACACTGATTCTGCTCTATTTTGGTTTTTATAATATTGCTGCTAATATTGTTGCATTTATACTCCTTATAGCTGATTTGGTAATTCAGAATAAAACCGCAGGGTACGGGTCCGGTCCGCGCCTGATTTCCTCAATGATACCTATGGTTGCACTTCTAATATTTGCAGTACAGTATTGCAGGCTGTATGTTTCAATTATTATTGTGGTCATTGGCCTGGGGGGAACCCTCTATCACCTTCTGTCGTCCGGACTTTTGACAAGTCTCGAGGCAGGGAGTACGGCAAGCTCATTCATTCTTACAGTATTAACGGCTGTTGTTCTCACGTATCTTAATATCAGCGTCAACACCCAGGCGCGGAATCTCCGCAATATAGAGCTTGAAAATGAGCGTAGTCTTAATTTTGAACGGAACAAGGGTCTTCTGGCTTCCCTGAGCGTCATCGCCGAACAGCTCGACAAATCGTCAGGGGACATGTCGAAAAACGCCCTCCTCCTCTCGGAGAACATGCAGACCCAGGCCGCAACAACAGAGCAGATAACGGCAACCATAGAAGAAATATCCGCGGGTCTTGAGCATGTCAATGCGAATATCCAGGACCAGAATAATTCTATGGAATCGCTTATTAAGAACCTCAACAGTCTGACCGAAGTCAATAGTGAGATTGATGTTAAGGTCTCTTCCGCCAGGGAGAAGACCGTGAAAATATCTGAGCAGGCAAAATCAGGGGAGAATTCCCTGATGGGCATGAATACAACTATCCAGGAAATCAGCAAGACCTCGATAGAGATGAGCAATATTCTGAATATCATCAACGATATTTCAGACCAGATCAACCTTCTTTCCCTTAATGCATCCATTGAGGCCGCGCGCGCCGGCGATGCGGGCAGGGGGTTCGCCGTTGTTGCGGAAGAAATCGCAAAGCTCGCCGATAAGACATCTTCAAGCGTAAAAGAAATCGCCAACCTCATCAAGAAAAGCGAGGTGGAAATCAAGAAAGGGATGACGAACGTACAGGCTACGGTAGCCACCATCAGCGAGATCATTGCCGGATTCAATGAAATCAACAGTATGATCAACATCATCAGCAAGAGCATGGAGAGCCAGGTCAAATCGATCAATGCGGTCAACGCTGAAGGGGCCAATGTAAAAACACGGTCCGATGAGATCAAGGACGCGACCGAGGAGCAGAAGAAGGGCGCCGAGGAAATCGTCAATTCGATCACGAGCGTGAATGATATCTCTCAGGTGAACGCCAGCAGCGCTGCCGAAATCTTTCATTTTTCAGAGGATGTCGCGAGCCTTGCAGCTGAGATCACGGCCAAGATGAAGGCGTTCGACATCAAGCATATGGAGTAAAGGATTTAGGGGGCTTTTTAGAATGATATTTTATTATTGCAAATTATGCTGAATAGTTAAATTATTTTTAAAAAATAATTGCAAAATACCTTCCTGATTACAAAGTATTCAAAAATATTACAAAATCGTACTATAGGGAGGTTTCAATTCATACTATGAAGATCAAAAATTTTTTTAATACATTTTTTACGGTTAACCTCATTTTTGCCTTTGCACTCATTATTTCAACCGCATTATTCGCCCAAAATGTCCAAAATAAAGTTATCATTCTCGCCACAACGACAAGCACTCAGGATTCAGGGCTTCTCGATGTACTGGTTCCCGTCTTTGAAAAAAAATCGGGGTACACGGTCAAAACGATCGCTGTCGGTTCAGGCCAGGCAATGGCAATGGGGAAAAAGGGTGAAGCTGATGTCCTTCTGGTGCATTCTCCCGATGATGAGAAGAAATTCATGGAAGAGGGGTTTGGTTCTGCCAGACGTCTGGTTATGCATAATGATTTCGTGATTGTCGGACCAGGAAATGATCCTGCCGGGATAAAAGGCATACAAACCGCTGCTGATGCATTTAAAAAAATTGCCTCGACAAAAAGCCTGTTTGTCTCCCGTGGCGATAATTCCGGGACCCATGCTAAAGAAAAAAAATTGTGGAAGTCGTGCGCTATCGAAGCTGAAGGGAATTCCTGGTATCAGCAGACAGGACTCGGTATGGGGCAAACGTTGAACGTTGCGGCGGAGAAAAAGGGATACACCCTCACAGACCGCGCCACCTATTATTCCCTCAAAAAAAATCTGGGTCTTCTGATACTTGTCGAAAAGGAAAAAAAACTGCTCAATGTGTATCATGTGTTGGAAGTGAACCCCGCGAAATTAGAAAAAATCAATGCAGCCGGGGCGAAAGCGTTTGCTGACTTCATGGTATCGGCGGAAACCCAGGAGAAAATCAGGACCTTCGGGGTCGAGAAATTCGGGGCGCCCCTTTTTTTTCCTGACGCAGGGAAGAAGGAATAATATTTTCGTTTATGGGACTTCTCTATGAAGGTATAAAACAGGCGTTTTATCTTATTTTTACGGGCGATCCGGAGGTTATGCGGATCACCCTGTTGTCCCTCGGAATTTCCGGCGCTGCGACCCTCGTCAGTCTTCTGATCGGCATTGCTGTCGGCACCGGAATAGCCCTTGCCGATTTTCCCGGAAAAAAAATCATTATCAGTCTCATCAATACCGGCATGGGCCTCCCGCCGGTCGTTGTCGGCCTTTTTGTGACAATCCTGCTGTGGAGGAACGGGCCGCTCGGTTTTCTTGAAATACTTTACACCCCGGCCGCTATGATCTTCGCGCAGGCCATAATAGCCGTTCCCATTGTCACCGGGATATCAATCGCTGCAATGCAGAACCTTCCGCGCAATCTTCGTCTTCAGATACTCTCGCTCGG
>JBFZEZ010000376.1:0-2782 GCA_041306585.1 Spirochaetota bacterium
TAGCCAGCGACGCGCAGACACCGGCAAGCACAGTAAGAGAATACTTTGAGATATTAAAAGATACAATGATCGCTTTTGAGGTTCCCGCATGGAGAAAAACAGTAAAACGGAAACCGCTGGCAACTTCTAAAATTTATTTTTTTGATACGGGCGTTACGAGATACCTGCAGAATCGTTCATGGATAAAACAGGGTTCACCCGAAATAGGCACTGCCTTTGAATCCTATATGGCGCATGAATTAAAATCTTTTCTTGATTATAACTCTCTGGAGGGATTAAGTTACTGGCGTTCGACTTCTGGATTTGAGGTTGATTTCATAATTGGAGATTCGGTTGGAATAGAGGTCAAGGCGAAAAAAAATGTGAACTCTAAAGACTTCTCCGGAATGAGAGCAATGGCAGATGAGCATGCTTTTAAACACAGCTTCGTTGTGTGCATGGAAGACCGGCCCAGGAATATAGACGGGATAGAGATTATTCCCTGGAAGATTTTTTTAGAGCGGCTGTGGGGCGGCGATATCAAATTATAAAATTTTTGCTTTTAAAGTGAAAAAAAAGGGGCTGACCCAAAAGAAAAGAATCGCCACGGAGACATAGAGATCACAGAGAAAAACACGGAGAATTTAAAAATTTTTCAATACTCTGTGGCCGCCGTGATCTCTGTGGCAATTCTGTTGGGACACCCTCTTTTTTTTCCTGTCGCTGTGCGCGTGGCCGCAAAACTTACGCGCGTGCGCCGCCGAATACCTCGTCAACCCAGTTGCCGTCGTAGCCCGGGAGCCCCTTGCTAATAAAGCTTGAGAACGGCCCGAACCACTTTGGATGGGTGAGGAACAGCCTGAAAAACTGCTCGCGGAACGGCATGTTCTTCTGAAGCTCAAATGTGACAAATGATGATTTGTAGTGGCTGGTGAGCTTGTTGTGCTCTTTCACTGCCATATCGGGATCGGTTACGGCCCACGCGGCAGTTACGCCGGATAATATCGCCCCGTGAATTCCGAATTGCATGAACGGGTCCATGTTGCTGCCTACAGTCCCCGCAAGTATATATCCGTCCACGAAGAGCTTTGGCCGCTGTATGCTCGCGCACGGGACCGGGAGCCTTTTCTCGTCTACCCAGCCTTCAAACTCCCATCCCAGCGTTTCTTTAAGGTGGGCCTCGAACTTCGGTAGAGAGTCGTCCGGCATGCCGAAACGGGAGAACAGCGCGGTATAATGCAGGCCGTTAATCACGCATGAATATGCATAGTCTTCGGTATACGGACCCATCCACAGGAACATCCTGCCATCCAGCTCGGGATCTGTGTTTTTTCTCATCGCAAAGAATCCCCGCGCTTTGCGGCATGGCGTTTTAAATATATCAAGCATGTCCGGATAAAAACCGGTCGCGATGATGCTTCCCTTCGGAAGCTCCTTCGGATTATCGACATGGCGGTCAAATTCAAACTCAACGCCGAGTTTTTTTGCTTCTTTGTATAAATAGGTGTCGATTGACGTTGGTCTTTTGCCGCGCTCAATAAGGTACATCGGTGGGAATATGTATCTGTCTCTGCCGATGAAGCAGTTTGCCTCTTTTCCCATGACAAACATCCTGTTCGTATCGAGGCCGGTCCACTCTTTTATTTTATTGATGTTTATCGGTGTGGCGTGGAGCGACGGATGGAGGGCAAGGTCTCCGCCGATATCCTTTGCCCTTTCAATTACCTTTACAGCGCGGCCTTTTCTAGCGAGGACTATTGCGGCTGTCATGCCGGAAAGCCCTGCGCCGAGTATAAGGGTCTCCTCTTTTTTACCCATTACTTACCTCCCCAAAGATATATTTTAACAGGAAAAAAAATCAGCTATGGATATTCTACTTCAGTTTGCCTCCGAATGTTTCCTTGACCCAGTCGCCGTCGTAACCGGGAAGACCTTTGCTGATAAAACCGGTGAACGGGGTGAGCAGTTTCGGATGCCCGAGGAAAAATTTGAAAATTTTATCGCGTTTAGGCACGCTCTTCTGAAGTTCAAATGTGACAAATGACGCCTGGTAGTGGCTGGTAAGCTTATTATGTTCTTTCAGGGCTTTCGCGGGGTCTGTTACCGCCCATGCTGCCGTGACGCCCGATAAAATCGCTCCGTGTATTCCAAAGCCGAGGAACGGGTCCATGTTCCCGCCTACAGTCCCTGTAAGGATATAGTCGTACACAAACAACTGCGGTCTCTTGATGCTTGCGCACGGTACAGGGAGTCTCTGTTCGTCTATCCATTTGTCGAATTTCCAGCCTGTTGTGGCCTCCAGGTGTACCTTGAACTGGTCGAGCGATTCGTCGGGCAGGCCGAAGCGCGAAAAAAGGGCAATATAATGCAGGCCGTTTATCACGCAGGCGTAGGCGTAGTCCTCGGAATACGGCCCCATCCAGAGGCACATCGTTCCGTCAAGTTCCGGATCTGTATTCTTTTTAAGCGCAAAGAATCCCCTTGCCTTGCGGCACGGTGTCTTGAAAACTTCAAACATATCGGGATAAAAGCCGGTGGCAATTATGCTCCCCTTCGGGAGTTCCTTTGGATTATCAACAGTGTGGTTGAATTCAAACTCTACCCCGAGTTTTTTCGCCTCGTTATAAAGATATACATCAATTGATGTGGGCCGTTTCCCGCGCTCAATCAGGTACATTGGAGGAAAGGTGAAGGTAGCATCATCGAAAAAGCCTTTGACAACCTTGCCCTTGGTAAACATTTTGCTGGTATCAAGGCCGGTCCAGGCCGCGACTTTTTCTGTGTTGATGGGTGTGGCGTGAAG
>JBFZEZ010000377.1:0-5905 GCA_041306585.1 Spirochaetota bacterium
ATTTCAGGAACCGTGAAAAAATATTACGGCTACGACATGGCCAACGACCCTCAATCCGCAGCCTTCATGCCTGCAATAAAAAATAAGCAGTTTGAGCTTTCCCAGGACCCGCAGCCCAAGGGCTTTAACAAGGAAATATTTCAATATGTCGGTGTTTCGCGAAAAGACACCCCGGGCATCGTTCAAATCGGTTACCGCCCTGAAATACTGGTGAATGCCATGAAGGTCGCGAATATCGAAAACCTGGCGCCTGGTTTTCGAGTGGGTAGTTTCGGCAGCATCCTTGTCGCGAAAAAATCGGGAGAGATCATCAGCATAGCCGACAAACAATACCTTGGAAAACCGGTAAGCGACTTAGGGTTTAAGATGAGCAAGATGAAAGAGCCGAGCGGGAGCTTCATTGTGACAACCAGGCGTGGAGAGCAGCTGGCCGCATACAAGATCAGTGGGGATTATCTTATAATCGGCCAGCTTCCTGCAAACGAGATGTACCTGAATAGAAATAGTACCATTGTCACACTCGTCTTTTTCAACATTCTGTTATTCGCTCTGATATTCTTCCTTGTCGCACGGCTGGTGCAGATCGTTGTTATTGAAGGCATCTTTAAGATCAACGATTCCCTGGTGGAGATAACCCAGGGGAACCTTGACCAGAAAGTCGAGGTCATGACCAACAAGGAATTCAAGGCCCTCTCCCACGGCATCAATACCATGGTCGATGCCTTGAGGGATGCGATAAAGGAGACCGCGTCGCGCATCGATTCCGAGCTGGCTTTCGCCCGTGCCATTCAGTTGTCGAGCCTTCCTTCCAATTTTCAGCTCTCCCCTGACTATCATACATTTGAACTGTACGCCCACATGAATCCCGCGCGGGAGGTTGGTGGGGATTTCTATGACTTTTTTCTTCTCGGGGGGGACAAGCTGGCCGTTGTGATTGCCGACGTGTCAGGAAAAGGGATCGCGGCGGCCCTCTTTATGATGCGCGCCAAGACCCTCATTAAAAATCTGTCCATGTCAAATCTCGAGGTTTCGGAAATCTTCCAGAAGGCCAATGATTCCCTCTGTGAAAACAATGATGCGGGGATGTTCATCACCGCGTTCCTGGGGGTGCTCGACCTGCGCACCGGCACGTTTACCTATGTCAATGCCGGTCACAATCCCCCCCTCCTAAAGAAAACCGGGGCTGCTTTTGATTGGCTTCCCACAAACAAACACCTTGTGCTTGCAGGGATGGAAAGCACCACCTATCTGCATGAAGAGATAATTCTGTCTGAGGGAGACATGCTTTTCTTGTATACCGACGGGGTGACGGAGGCAACGGACAGACAATTGAGGCTTTTTTCAAACGAGCGTTTGCTGTCAAGCCTGAATGACTGTGCGTGCAGTGACGATTGCACGCCTTTCACCATTATAGAATATATCGCGCGGTGTGTGAATGATTTTGCCAACGGTGCTGAACAGGCGGATGATATCACCATGCTGTGCGTGAAGTTTCAGGGTGGAGCGTGATTATGTACCTAACCCTTGTTCGTACTCACGCTCGCGCATGGAGATGAGGGATGATTGTGCGGTCGTGATGTTAGCGTATAGCCTGCTGGGCATCCCCCAGTGTGTTGAATGCGGGGATAATGGAAAGGAACCCGGAAATGGTGAAGACTTCTTTAACATTTTCCCGGAGTCCGGCTATGTAGAGTTTTCCATCGCGCGCTTTGATCTTTTTAGTGGCATTGAGCAAAACCCGCAGGCCGGCGCTGCTTATATATTCGAGGTCTTCCAGGTTGAAAATCAGATTTTTGCCGGTTTGTTCAAGCCATTGGCCGATTATCTCTTCGAGTTTCGGGGCTGATACGGCGTCAAGCCTTTTGGAAAGCGCGAATACAGATACGTCTGCTTCGTGGGTGATCGTTATTTCCATGGGACTGCTCCTTTTTTTTGATGTGTTCCGCATGCGTGAAAATTTATTGAGTGACTAAGGCCTTTTGAGTTTTGAACGGGACTGGATAATGTTGATTTCTATTTTTATGACAAACAGTTTAGAATTGCTATTCAGGTCTGTCAATTTTTTTTTATTATCCAATAACGTGGGGATGGGTGCCAGGTTGAGCAAACGGGTATTAAAACCAGCTTTACTCCTATTTGGGGACCAGGCACGGAGATGGCTGTCGGAATATCCTTAACCTGTTTTTTATTGACATAAAAGTGAGGTTTATGTATAGTTATGTATATGATTGATTATGCCCACGATGCACCATCCGGATTTCGGTTGAATTGACCATGGAACCGACTTTGATGACCTGCAAGGCCCGCGTAGAAAACCTCGATGACATTCTTGGTTTCACCGAGAGGTGTGCCGATCAGTTCGGCATGGATGGGAAGAAAAAGTTCGGATTGCTTGTCGCCGTAGAGGAGGCATTTGTCAATGTGTGCAACTATGCCTACACAAAAGACGAAGGGGATGTGGAGCTATTCTGCGGCAGGGAAGGGGGATCCTTTCTCATCGAGATCTCTGATGCGGGGATGGAATTCAACGTCCTGAACCTACCTGAACCGGACACGACAAGCAGCATCGAGGAACGTCAAATCGGAGGGCTGGGCATCCATTTTATTCGCACCATGACCGACGACTTCAGCTACCGCAGGGAACACGGGAAGAACATTCTCCGCATGGTTATACACCCGCAGGGTGCCGGTGCCGGGGACTGCCCTCCACAGGCAGGTTGAGGAGGGGAGCGTGACCCTTCTTGATCCGATGGAGACCCTCGTGGGATTGAGGATGCTCATCGACGGCCTGTCTGTCGACAACCTCAAGAACGAGTCTATTGAATTTTTTTCATGACAATTACCGTAAGGTCGTCTTTGAGATTTTCTGTTCCCCTGAATGCAGAGAGGTCATGAAGTATAGATGCAAGGATCTGTTCTGCGGAGCCGGATGGTGAATGTTGGATCGAATCGAGAAGTCGGTTCTTTCCATATTCTTCTTCGTTACGGTTTTTAGCCTCGATTATGCAATCGGTATAGAGTATAATCAAGTCATTAACTGAAACCTCAATGAAATTCGTATGAAAGGGGAGATCCATCTCCTTAAAACCGAGGAACATTCCTTTGAAATTCTGGGCATCATCAAAAGCATAGAATGTTTTACCTGAATCATATTTTTTAATGATAATATCAGGGTGGCCCGCGTTCACATATTCTATCCGATCCCCTGAGAATCGTAGTATGATTCCGGTAATGTAGTTGTCGACGTCGCCGATTTCGTTGATCAGCTCGAGGTTGGCGTTTCTTATCATATCGTTCAGGTCTTTACGCAGATCGTGACTGAAGTTTTTCTGAAAGATGATTTTCGCAATCATGGTGATAAGCCCTGAGGCTATGCCGTGACCGGATACGTCCATAACCGATACCCCGTGAAGGACTCCGTTCGTTTCGTAAAAGTCATAAAAGTCTCCGGAGACCCCGGACATCGGACGATATGCAATTGATATGTCCCATGACTTTAATGAAGCGGGGACCCTGGGGATGATTGTCGTCTGAACATTGATCGCCATATTCATGTCGCGCTCGGCAATGCGATTTGCGGTTTCCAGACTTCTGTTTACTTCAAGAAGGTTCGCATTAGTGTTTTCGAGTTTTTCCATCGCCCGGAGTAGCTCTTCAGTGCGTTCCAGTACCTTGTATTGCAGATTGTTTTTAAGGTCTGTCAGGTGCTGGAACATCATAGAGTTCGTAAGTGAAATCGATGCTGTTGCACGGATGTTATTGATGAATCTAATTTCGACAGGTGTTATCTGCCGCTGATTGGGCTTCTCGGGGAGGATAAGCACGCCGAGAATTTCAAAATCCTTTATAAACGGGATTATATAATCACACTCCAGTTCATTGAATAATGCGAGCAATTTGTCGCGGATAAAGGTATAGTATGGATTGGATTCCACCATGTTTCGTTCAACGAGATGGTTCGAACCGAGAAACCAATCTTTAATGTCCAGGTCCATTGCGAAGTCCCTTCCGTGGGAATCGCTGAAGGTGTTACTCCCTGAGGATTTAATAAAGAAGTGAGCATGACCGAAGCCAAAGGCTTTTTTCATGGCATCTTTGAGCTCGAGCGAAAGATCATCAAGATTTTTCAGGAGTGAAATTTTTTCAACAAACTGTGTTTCAGCCCGGATCAGGTTGATTTTCTTCTTGTTGAACAACTGATTGATCCATGGCTGGATGATCTTAAGGTAGAGAAAATTCATAATGAACCAAAAAAAAATGATCATGAAGAGGAAAGTGGCCGGGATGCCGCTTAAATATGGATATAACAATATAAATGCGATTATGTTCGGTATGAGAATGGCGGATGATATGACCCCCCACATAAGTGTCATATAGAGCAAACTCTTGATATCCATGAGCTGATATTTTAAAACCCCATATGCCATGAATCCGAGTGGTATAAACATGAAATTTCCAAAGGGATATAATGGGATCCCGTTTATCGCCGGTATGTTAAGAAGGGTCAAAAATGAAATCAGAAAAAACGAGAACACGACGTATTTCAATTTCATTTTTTCAATAACATTGCTGGCCGCTTTCAACTGTTTGAGCTGAAAGTAAATAAAGTAGCCGAAACCGGCAAAACAATAAACTCCGAACACCTGGAAGGCGATTCCCCCCTTTGCAATGTATCCCCATGAATACGTATATATATCATAAAAATACAGATCAGTAAATGTGGTAAGGGATAGGATGAAGCTTATAATCAACCATGACAGTGTGAGTCGGTTCAATTTGACTTTAAATGCGCTTTGGAAATACATGAGGTTGATTGGGGGGAGATATACATAAAAGAAGTGGATGAAGCGTTCTATGGATAGTATTTTTTCCTTGTCCCCGGAATAGATAAATTGCATGATAAAAGCAGGGGCCAAGAGGGTCCACCAGAGGCATAAAATTGAGAACATTATATTTTCCGCCCTGAATTTTCCTTTTACTAACGATATGACAGCAAGGGTTAGTCCAATTATCAAGGACATGAGGGGCGGGAGGATGTAAATATTATACTGTTTAATAATTTCAGACAACATAAGCAACAACACGAAAAAAAAATTATCCCTGCATAATTTCCGGGAAGAAATGAAACATTACCAGAAAATTATATACCGTATAGTTTAAAAAAGCAATTAAATTTTATTCGATTTTTGTTTATTTGCCGTCATCGTCGCCGCTGGGGTCTGCCTTGACATGGGCATTTTTATGTTGATTATTTGCCCCTGATGCGTGAGATGAATTCATCATTGATGAATGAAAAAATATCTATCAATGAATTTTGTAATCAAAATGGCCAAAATGAATAAAATCGACTTGCATATCCATATGACAGCATCAGGCAGACTGCATTCTGATGATGCTGAATTTGAATATTAAATAAAAGGAGCCCATATGGCCTTAACCGGTTTGCAGATACAGAAAATACTCCCCTGAACGAGCTGCCGGGAATGCGGATCAAACACCTGCATGGCGTTTGCGATGAAACTCGCGTCGGAAAAGGCGGAAGTCAGCGCATGTCCGTATGCCTCACGCGATGCGAAGCAGATCCTCGGAGAGGCATATGAGCCTCCCGTGAAATGTATCACGCTCGGCGCGGATGAATTAATCAGGCTCGGGGAAGAAACCGTTCTCTACAGGCATGAAAAAACTTTTGTCACCCAGACCCTTCTTGCCATACATATAAATGATACATATCGGCAAACCCCTCATCGTGAGGGCCGGGGACGCGGAATCGCTAATACGCGCGGCAGATATATTAAAAGGGAGTAAAAGCGTCATCTCCGCTGCCAGTGCTGCATGTGCCCGTGAAATACTCCCGGCTGTGAAAGCTGCCGGCCACGCGCTTGCCGTAACAGGCGCACATCTCGAC
>JBFZEZ010000378.1:0-2610 GCA_041306585.1 Spirochaetota bacterium
CCCCCGCACATACCATGAAGAAAATATACATGTGCTTACTCGATTTAATATAATAAATATATTTGTCAGAGTCAATAATAAATATCGCGACTTATGAAAAATTTTATATAAAAAATAATCATATTGTGATAATTTTATTTTGAAGTTATGTAAGGGGTCAAAAAATCAGGCATACTCTTTAATGCATCAAGGATATGTCATCCCCCTGCAACTCTGCGCGAGTATATACTTTAGAGGGGATTCTCCTCGTTATTCGCGAGTCAAGGATCCCGTCTTCACAGTAATGAGATGAAAAGTTGCCTATAAAAATTGCCCCGTTACGATTTTATGTATTAGGTTATTTATAGGGGGTATTTACTAAATTGTACCTATATGTCATCCCCGCGCAGGCGGGGATCCTTCTCGCTAGACGCGAATTAAGGATTCCCGTCTGCACGGGAATGACATGGAATAGATTTTTACCCCCTAAAAATTGCCCCGTTACGATTTTATGATGGAGTTAATTTTTATATTTGTTGACGATTTATTATTTATGATGGAAATTATGCAGATGATCAACAATTCTACCAGACCATATTCAGAGCTTGCCCTGTATTATGATTACATGCTGCGTCATGTGAATTATCCCCTGTGGTTTGAATATATTAAAACAGTAATGATAAATCATGTCGAGCATCCTGACCTCATAGTGGAGCTGGGGTGCGGTACCGGCAGGTTCGGCGCGAAATTTGCAAGCGATAATTTCACGATTGTAGGTATAGACCGTTCCATTGACATGCTGCAGATTGCCAAAACCCGTTCTTTTAAAAAATTCAGGCTTTTATGCGCTGATATGAAAAATTTTCTGCTTTTGCGTAAGGCTGACTTCATTTTTTCCGTCCATGATACCATGAATTATTTTCTTGATCCTGCCGATCTTAAAAAAGTATTCCATAATGTATCTGATAATTTAAACGATAATGGCATTTTCATGTTTGACATTACAACTGAGTATAACATCAACAAAAACTTTAATAACCAGGGTGAAAAATTCGAGACCAGGGGGACAACCATCGAGTGGAATAACACCTATGATTCACAGAAGAAGCTTGTATATTCCAGCCTCGAGTTTACCAGGAGCGACGGCACGAAAATTTCAGAGGAGCATGTTCAGCGGATCTATTCAGTGGATGAAATCAAGGGCATGCTCATAGACGAAAGTTATGCAGTAATTGATGTGCTGGGGGACTATACCTTCACCCCCCCTACCGAAAAAGCTGTCATGATCAATTTTATAGCGCGGAGGCGCTGAAATGACTTTTTTGTTATATCTTGCCTGCCTAATCATCGGATTTACACTATTTCTTTATTTCTATTCCACATATCAGACCGGTCTGGAAAAAATCAAATCGTACCGGGAGAAGGGCCGCGGTCCAGTCAGGCCGATGTTGGAATCCCAGGAAATTGAAATCGCGGATATCCCGAGGAGGGGACCGGGTAAAAGGACATGTCCCCTGTGCGGGACGCCCCTTCAGAATTTTGAAGCGCTGTATGCAGCGCATATCGAGTCGAAATATGGGAAAAAAATTTTGATTTACGGGTGCAGATTCTGCTATAAGCTGGAAGAGGAATCGGATGATATCCACCGGATGGAATACCGGGAAAAGAACTAGCAAAATTATCTCATGTCCTCGGTTTTCGTGATTGAACAGCTGAACAGCCTTTCTTTGATCTGTTAAAAATATCAATTGCAATATTCTGATCAGGTATGCCGGCCGCCATTTCGAAAAATTTTCTCTCGCCAAGATTCTTTAAAAGTATCATCCCCCATGTTCCTGCTGTTCCGTATGCGTTGATTCTGGCTTGTCGGTTTTGTGAGATGAGGTTTACCGCCAGATAGTTTTTCAATTCCCCGAAATCGTTGAATCTTTTTGCAATAGAACAGAATGGTATACTCCGGGTTTTATCGGCTGGATACAGGGCCTGGCAGAAACTTTCCTCGATCCATGCCGTTTCGCCGGGCGGGTATGTCTCAACTGATTCGGTGTTTTCCTGACGGGCCAGGCTGATGACAAGGAACATTACTTCGTGTGAAATGACCCTTTCAAGAATCCCCCTTTTTATTAGGATATGCGGGTTTTGAAAAAAAAACTGTTTCCTCTCACGGTCAAAGATGCCGGCAGAAAGCCATGGCTGGCCTGTATGTGTGGTGAAGTTCGATGGATTAACGCATAGATTGACAGTATAGGTTTCCGGCTTTTTTACATTGTAATAAGCACATTTTTTTTCCAGGGTGCCTGAGAAAAGTTTATGAAACCGCATAATCATTTGTTGCGATAATTGCTTACGGTTATAGTCCCAGATAATATACTGGCCGCTGTTAATTTTAATAATTGTAGGATGCGGCTCTTTAACTGATGCCCCGAGCAAAAGTGATGCGGCGAGAAGCAGCCCTGCAGAAAATATTTTCATTGTGTATCACTGTCAAAAATTTAAAATGTCATGGCCGTGACATTGTTGAAACTATTTTTGCTGGCATCCATATATTTTTGCAACAATTTTTTTTCATATAATGATCCCGTGGGGACGCGCGTCCCGCGTAGAGACGCAAAATCTTGCGTCTCTACGCGG
>JBFZEZ010000379.1:0-7895 GCA_041306585.1 Spirochaetota bacterium
TCTACATTTCAATACACGACCATATCGTCCCGGTGCATGACCTCATCATAGTACGAGATGCCGAGGGTTTTCTTAATTTCAGCCGTTTTCTTTCCTTTGATTGCAAGGAGCTCATGGTGACTGTACTTGACGACGCCCTTTGCCAATGGCCTGCCGGCAGTATCGCACGCCTCGACAATGTCGCCCATATCGAAGTGACCCTCGATTGCCGTTATCCCAGTCGCAAGGAGGGACTTGTCCTTTTTAGTGATCGCTTCAAAAGCGCCCTGATCGAGAACAATGCGCCCCTTTGGCTTGCGCAGCGCCATCCACTTCTTCCTGCTCGAGAGCTGTTTTCCTTTCCCGATGAAGATGGTGCCGACCTTCTCCCCGCTCATTATCTTTATGAGGATATCGGGTGTCGCCGCGTTCGCGATCACCATCATCTCGCCGAAACGGATGATCATCTCCCCTGCCCTGAGCTTGGTCGCCATCCCCCCGACGCCGTAATCGCTCCCCGAACCTCCCCCCCTGCGGACGATCTCTTCTGTAATGCTGTGGATCTCTTCCATGGGGGCCGGATCGCTCAAGTCCCAGTAAAACCCGTCAACGTCCGAAAGAAGCACGAGCAAATCTGCGTCGATAATGCTCGCCACGTGCGCAGACAGGGTATCGTTATCCCCGAATTTGATCTCTTTCACAACGACCGAGTCGTTCTCGTTGATTATCGGGACAATGCCCATACCCAAAAGCTCATCAAGGGTGTTTCGCGCATTCAGAAAGCGACGCCGGTTTTTAATATCATCCTCGGTCAGGAGGAGCTGTCCGACATTAAACCCGTGTTTGCCGAATAGACGCCGGTATTCTTCCATGAGGATGACCTGCCCGACAGCAGCCATGGCCTGCTTCTCGGGGATCGTCAGGGAAGCCCGGTCTTTGCCGATGGCGCCGCTCCCGGCGGCAATAGCGCCCGATGATACAAGCACGACCTCGTATTTTTTTTCGAGCAGGTGTGCGACATCAGCGACAAGCCGGGACATTTTGTGTGTTGATATGAGGCCGTTATCGGTCACGCTGGTCGAACCGACCTTGACTACAATTTTTTTTACATGTTTCATGAGTTCTTTGCGCGGCATTGTCAGCTCCAGAAGAGACCTCATCGATGATGCGATCGATAAGTTAATAGAAAATAACGCTATCCAACCAGTTCATCCAATATCTTCAGCAACCGGTCAAGGTTTTGTCCGGATATAGATGATATCGGCAGAACGTCCTCTTTAAATAAAGCTGCTTTTTCGGCAACCTCTTCATCAAGGGCAGTGTCGGTCTTCGTGATGAGCACGTAATGGGGCTTTTTCGTCAGGCCGGGATTGTACGTGTCAAGCTCTGACTGCAGGAGTGTAAAATTATAAACAGGGTCCTGCTCTGACACATCTATGAGGTAAAGGATCACTTTGACCCGCTCTATATGCTGAAGAAACGAAAGTCCCAGCCCGTGCCCCTTATGGGCACCTTCAATGATGCCGGGGATATCGGCGATGGTATATACAGTGCTGTCAGAACGCTCAACCACGCCGAGGTTCGGTATGAGGGTTGTAAACGGATAATCGGCGATCTTCGGCCGCGCGTTGGTGAGTTTCGAAAGCAGGGTCGATTTCCCCGAGTTCGGCAGGCCGACCAGCCCGACGTCGGCAATCAGTTTGAGATTGAGGTTAACGCTTTTTTCCTCGCCAGGGAGTCCCGGCTGCGCAAACCTCGGTGCCTGGTGGGTCGATGATCTGAAAAAATTATTGCCCTTTCCGCCTATGCCGCCGGTTGCAACAAGCACAGGTTTGTCTTCTTCCACAAGGTCCCACATGATTTCACCGGTCTCTGCATCCGTAACCTGTGTCCCAAGGGGGAATTTCATCACCAGGTCTTCACCGTCTTTTCCATGCATATTGGACCCTTTCCCCTGTTCACCATTAGCAGCCTTATAAATGCGGTCCTTGAAATAATGTGAGAGGTTGTAATAACGCCTGTCTGCCATGAAATAGATATCCCCGCCTTTCCCTCCATCTCCGCCGTCAGGGCCGCCAAACGGGACAAATTTCTCTCTGTGAAAGGCGACCGCTCCTGGCCCGCCATGGCCGGCTTTAATACGAATATTTATTGTATCGGTAAATTTTGGCACTGTTGACCTTTTATAATAATATGATTATATCAATGTCCATGTTCATAATAATGTCATTCCCGCGCAGGCGGGAATCCTTAATTCGCGTCTAGCGAGAAGGATTCCCGTCTTCACGGGAATGACATGGCTCATTAATGGACAAACGAATCTGCATACAAAAGAACCAGCGCAAAACTGTCAAGGAATATTCCTACCTGATGCCGGACAGCAACCGGTTGACCATCAGCCACGTCCTGTAGCCCCCCGAAAGATTAACTGCATCGAACCCTGATTGCGACAGCATGCGCTGAGCAACATAGCCGCGGAGTCCGACCTGGCAATACACGATGATCTTTTTACCCTTCGGGAGTTCGCTGATCCGCCCCCGCAGTTCATTTACCGGGATATTGAGCGACCCTTCGATATTGCCGGCCCGGTATTCGCCTGCGGTACGCACATCGATCAGGATGGCGCCCTGCCCCTCTCCCGCACTCAAAGCATCCGCGTGAATAATGCGGTGGTCCCCGCGGATAATGTTCGCGGCAACGAACCCCGCCATATTCACAGGGTCCTTCGCAGACCCGTACGGCGGAGAGTATGAGAGCTCAAAATGCTCGAGGTCAAAAACCGTCAGCCCCGCGTACATTGCAGAAGCGATAACATCAATTCTCTTGTCAACTCCATCCGCTCCAATTGCCTGGGCCCCATAGATAGTCCCCGCCTTCGGATCAAAAAGAAGTTTCAACGCAATGGCATATGACCCCGGATAATAGTTCGCGTGACTCCCCGCATGGACATATGACTTCTGGTATGTCTTCCCCAGTTTCTTCAAAACTTTTTCCGATACACCGACCGCGCCTGCTCCGAGTTCGAACACCTTGCAGATCGACGTGCCGAGTGTCCCCCGGTAACGCGAGTCCCTGCCGAAAATCTGGTCAGCCGCAATACGTCCCTGCCTGTTTGCCGGACCGGCAAGGGGAATAAATCCGGGGAGCCCTGTTGCCGGGTTCGTTATCTCGATTGCGTCGCCGACAGCAAAGATATCAGGATCAGATGTGATCATCCTGTCATCCACCCTGATCCCACCCGTTACACCGATCTCAAGCCCCGCATCCTTCGCAAGCTTCGTCCTGGGACGCACGCCGATAGCGAGGAGGACGATGTCCGTGTCGAGCGAAACGCCGTCGGCAATATCAATCGTCAACCCGGCCCCTTTCTGGGAAATCCCCAACGCTTTTTTCTCAAGGTGGAGTGCGATACCATGATCAAGGAGATGCTGATGAAGGAGCTCGGCCATTTCCGGGTCAAGTGAGGGGAGAACCTGGCTGTCCGCCTCCACAATGCTGACCTTGATGCTCTTTAACATGAAATTCTCAGCTGCCTCTAGCCCGATAAATCCGCCGCCGATTACGACTGCACGCCTGATGTTTTTCCAGGCCAGGTATTTCATTATGGCGTCAAGGTCAGTCAGCGTTTGGAGGGTAAACACCCCCGGGAGGTCGACGCCTGTCATCGGGGGCTTAAATGCCTCGGCCCCGGGAGCGAGAATCAGCTTATCATAGGTGAGTGTCCCCGATGCCCCGTTAGCCGCATCCATCACACTCACTGTCCGATTTCCCCTGTCAATGGCAACAGCTTCGGTATTGATCCGTACATCGATATTGAAGCGCTCCTTGAGACTGCGCGGTGTCTGGACAAGCAGGTGATTCCTCTCCGGAATGATCCCGCCTATATGATACGGCATTCCGCAATTGGCAAAACTGACGTATGGGCCCTTTTCAATAATGGTTATTGAGGATGATTCACTCAGCCGTCTGGCGCGCGCGGCCGCTGATGCCCCGCCTGCAACCCCGCCTATTATAACAATTTTTTTTTCTGCACTCATTATCCTGACCTCCAGGGAGAAATCCATACCACTAAACGACGATTTAATTATATATTGATATCTATAGGTATGATCTGCATTACGTCAATCAGATTTGACTGTATTTAACAATTTCCTTAAATACCGCTCCGCTCGTTGATTCCGATTAAAATCAACTTAAATAATTGACAAATTTTTCTACAGGTTTATATTTCCTTCTGAAAATCAATTAAATCCAGCTTATTATTTTTACAGCATTATATAAACTGGAGACGAAAAAAAATAAGGAATATATATTATGCGTATCATTCTATCGTGTTTGACTGCATTGTTGATATGCGCACCATGCAGCCTGTCAGCCAAAGACCTCAAGGTCACATTATTTTCAGGAAAATTTTTCGTCCGTGATACAAAAAGCAAAGAATGGCGGCCAGGTGGATCCGGTATGAACCTGAAAAAGGGGTATTATGTAAAGACTGCCACAGCCAGCGAAGTCGAGCTCGCCCTTGGTGATACAGTAATAAAAATATCAGAAAATGCCATAATTGCCGTAGAAAATCTTTATGATGAAAAGAAAAAATCGTATGCCCTCAAACTATCCGCCATCCAGAATACATTCCTCAAAACTGTAATCAATGGGCTCAGAGCAAATACCGGGTTCACTGCAGTCCACGGAGGCCTGAGCGAAGACGATCAAAAAGAAATTTCACCAAATGCCGAAGGGGATCCATTGACCGGGGCCCGTGATCTCTATGCGAGCGGTGACTACAAGGGGACGATCAGCACAATCCGAAAACTGGTTCCAAAATTGTCAAACGAAGAAAGGAGCGAAGCCTTCACCCTTCTCGGACTCTCATCTTATAATGAAGGTAATTTTGAGGAAAGCCTTATACAATGCAAGAAAACACAGACACTCCCGGTATCGAAAGAGAGAAAAGCCACATCCCTGTTCCTCATGGGGATTACATATGCCTCACTCGGTAAAGACGGGGCAGCCATTCAGCATTTTAAAACATATTCGGAGCGCTATCCTGACAGCATCCAGACACCGGACGCCCTCTACATGCTCGCTATCATCTACTATAAAAACAGCGACAAGGGGATGGCGAAAAAATACTACAGGGAGATCATAAAACGCCACGCAACAAGCCCTGCAGCGGCCGATGCCCGGAATGACCTTGAAAAAATTCTTTAAATTGTAATGGTTCAATGCAGAATAATAAAACTCGGTGCTGTTGATTATGATACTGCTCTGAGCATCCAGCTCGATGAACGAAGGAAGGTCCTTGAAGGCGAAAGCCGCGGGACTATCTATCTCCTTGAACACACCCCTCCGGTCATTACCCTGGGGCGCAACGCTCACAAGGGGAACCTCCTTGTTTCAGAAGACGTCCTCAGTGAAAAGGGATATCAGGTACGAACAACCGGAAGGGGGGGGGATATCACAGCACACGAACCGGGACAGGTTATTGCATATTTCGTACTACCGGTCCCCTCGAAATCATCAGGGCCATTTGTTGATTCAATTGTAAAAATACTTTTAAATTATTTAAATGATGCTTACTCATTACAATGCTCCTTTTCCCCGGATCAACCGGGATTATGGGCATCCGGAAAAAAAATCTGCTCGCTTGGTTTCGACTTAACGGGGGGGGTCAGCATGCACGGTATGGCACTCAATGTTGAAAATACCCTCGAAGGATTTTCCTATATAATCCCATGCGGCCTACGGGGGGTCCCGATGACAACACTTGCACGTGAAAGCGCCATGAAGATCTCTATTGATAAAGTTTTTGATGATTTAACTAATGTTTTTGCAGGTTTTCTGAACTGAAGTAATTCACAATTAAATTACAATATCAAAAGCAAGCTATCCCGGCAATTCATTGTGCGATCTACTTTCTGCTTTCAATTTTTGAATATTTAATATCAAACAATTTATTCCCCATTGAGTCATGACCGCCAATTATATACATAAAATCATTGTATACTATCGTCGAAAACCCGTATCGTTGCGTGGGTAATGTCACATCGGAAAGTGCAAATTCACCGATGGTGTTGTCCTCATTTATTTTTGCATATTGAATAGCCTTGGTTGCAAATCCTCTATCCAGCATACCTCCAATCAGGATGAGATAATTATGATATATAACATATCCGAATGCCATTGCTTCTGAAGCCATATGTGCGGAATTTTTTTCAAATTCACCGATACTACCATCAGGATATACAGGAGCATATTGCATATCAGATAAAATTGAAAAATTATTATCAATAATTGATTTACCCCCGATTACATACACATACCCATCGTGAATAAATGATTTATGATCTGCCCGTGGGTTTGAAATTGCAAAGCGAGCAATCGATGTTTTGCCGGAATTCCCATCACTATCGCTGATAGTCCCGTCAGGATTAAATTGAGCATACTGGACATCGTCATGAAAAATTTCCGCATTATTCCCGCTGATCCCGCCGGTGATATATAAAAAATTATTATATACAGCGCAACCGAATGTACTTCGCGGCGTTGAAATTTCACCCGCTTTTTTAAAAACCCCAAGGCTTCCATCGGTATTAATTTTCGCACAACTGACAGCATTGGTGAAAATATATGATCCCCCCGTATATGAAAAACAACCGCCGATTATATAGAGATACCCATTATGAATTACGCAGGCATGCCCCCACCTGCTTTGGGTCATGGACCCGATCTTTTCAACAATCCCGATGCTTCCATCGCTTTCATCTATTACGGCGAGAAAAATTTCGGCATCACCTATAATGTATAACTTATTGCCGAATAAAGCAGTCCCAAAAAATGCCTTTGCCGCGGGTAATTGTTGTGGAGACGAAACGAGAGGATTGATTTTGGGGATATAATAATCAATCATATATTTCCCTGATGCGGTATCGCTCGTTACCATTCCTGCTTTTTCCGCATATGCTCTGATAGTCAATGCGGTGCCGTTGCCTGTAATTTCCGCAGGTTTGTCATATTTCAGGTATGCCCCGGTGAGGCCGTTTTGATCAATCGCATAATAAATGTTCGCATCATCCGGTGATGTCGTTATTTTCACCACGATATCATATTCATAAAGTCCGGGTTTAATCGAAAAGTTTGGCATTGACACCTGGTCATAATTGACGGTAAATGTTCCTTCAATTGTCGCACTTTTAATCATGCCGTCCTTTACGGCATAAGCGTATATGGTTTTGGTTACAGTGGAGCCATTAACGTCACCCTTGATTTCAATCGATTGATCAGCGTATAATTCAATAAAGTGAGCATCAGGTTCGTATGAATAATAAACCTTTGCACCCGCCGTGCGGGTGGTAATCATTATTTGAAGATCACGACTATAGGTCCCGGGGAGATACTTGAATTCAGGGGTCATAACGGTATGTGGATCATCGCGATGCGGTTTTACTGCAAAGACATTATCGCAATTTGAAAATATCAACACTAACAACACCAGAAACATTACGAAAACAGCGGTATTGATTCTCATATCCAACTCCAAAAAGTATATCTATATTTTAAAAAAAAGTTTTCAGTTGTCATTTGTCAAGATTTATTAATTTCAATAACAGAAAAATCATGTAGTAGGTCATTTATAGGGGGTATTTACTAAATTGTACCCATATGTCATCCCCGTACCCGCCTGCGCGAGTATAAACTACAGCGGGGATCCTTCTCGCTAGACGCGAATTAAGGATTCTAAGTCTGCACGGGAATGACATGATATGGATTGTTACCCCCTAAAAATGACCTGTTACAAAATTTACCAAAAAATAAGAAAAATTCTTTTAAATATTCAAGCGGGGATATATTAAGGTAGATTATTAATATAAAAATGCAATCATATCGCATCAGGAGAAATGCTATGTCAATACCAC
>JBFZEZ010000380.1:0-4260 GCA_041306585.1 Spirochaetota bacterium
GCTCGATACGGTACCTGGCGCCCGTGATATGGCAAAAAGGGGCAAGCTCCTTTTTGGGACAATTGATACCTGGATACTCTGGAAACTCACCGGCGGGCGGTCACATGCCACGGATTATACCAATGCTTCCCGCACCCTCATGTTCGATATTAAGGAAAAAAAATGGTCCCCGGAACTTCTTGAAATACTGGATATACCGGCAAGCGTCCTCCCACGCGTTGGAGATCCGGCTTCAAACTTCGGAGCGACCCTTAATGCCCCGGGACTTCCCAACGGTATCATGATCGGCGGTATCGCAGGCGACCAGCAGGCGGCAATGGTCGGACAAAACTGCGTATTTGAAGGGACGTCGAAAAACACCTACGGCACCGGCTGCTTTATACTCATAAATAATGGAAACAATTACACAATTTCAAAAAATGGTCTTCTTACAACTTTGACATCAGATAACAACGGTAAAGCTGTATATGCGATTGAAGGTTCCATCTTTATCGGCGGCGCCGTTATCCAATGGCTTCGTGATTATATGAGGTTCTTCAAAACAAGCCCTGAGTCAGAACCGATGGTCACTTCACTGACCAAGGAAGACGAGGTGGTACTTGTCCCTGCGTTTGTCGGTCTTGGAGCGCCTTATTGGAAGATGGATGCGCGCGGCGCCCTATTCGGGCTCACACGGGACACAACAAGGGAACAGATCGTCCGTGCCGCACTCAAGTCAATCGCACTCCAATCCATGGATGTCATCAATGCACTCCAGCAGGACACTGGCAAGAAAATCAGGGAACTCAGGGTCGATGGAGGGGCAACCCAGAATAAATGGCTCATGCAGTTCCAGGCCGATATCCTCGGTGTTCCGGTATTATTGCCGGAAATAACCGAATCAACGGCCCTTGGGGCCGCATATCTTGCAGGATTAACTGCCGGTATATATAAAAAGATTGACGAAGTAGCAAAATATAATAAAATAACCTCACGATTTGATCCGACAATGAAGGATGATGAGCGTGATCATCAGATACACATCTGGAAAGACGCTATAAAGAAACTTTTATAATCACAATATACATATTCGGAGGAATAAAATTATGGCACGACCTTTGTTAGGAGAGATCCTCCTTGAAAACAGCGAAATAACCAAGGAACAGCTTGATAATGCACTCGAGATTCAGAAAAAGGAAGGCGGACTTATCGGTATCATCCTTGTAAACCAAGGGGCTATTACTGAACAGATACTGGTGAAATATCTCGCTATTCAAGCTGAACGTGTCACGACTTCTGAATAAATATTTTTAATTTCAATTTACTAATGATATAAAACTGATGGCTGCCTTTTCGAGGGCAGCCTTTATTTTTTAAAGATTGACCTTCATCAATGCGCCAAATCTGAACAATATGGAGAACTCTCATGAACAATTACTATGAAAAAAAAGATCTTGCTGATTTCCCGAACATAGGAGAATTCGCTCCGGCTCAGGGTGAAAAATTTTTTGATTATTACACCGAGGCAACGACAGCAGGCGCATTGACAGAACGGGAAAAAACACTGATAGCGCTCGCGGTGGCAACGACCCAAAACTGTCCCTACTGTATTGATGCATATACTTTAAAATGCATGTCCCTTGGTATAACGAACGAAGAAATGATGGAATCGATCCATGTCGGGGCAGCCCTTATGGCAGGGATAACACTGGCGCATTCAACGCAGATGCGAAAAATTGTCAAAAAGAAAGAGATGTGATGGCACCGAAAGAACAAACCGACAGACTGAATAATATCGGCGAGAACTTTTCATTTTCAAGAAAACTGCAGGAAAACGGAAAATACCCCATGTGTGCCGATTCAATTGAAATCCTTCAGATAAACGTGGGGCGCCTTTGCAATCTACACTGTAAGCACTGTCATGTCGAAGCCGGTCCTGAAAGGCGGGAGGTTATGCCCCTGCAGGTATTTGAGAAATGCCTTAACATGCTTGCAAAGCACGAAATTCCAACCATTGATATAACCGGCGGTTCACCGGAGATGAATCCGCACCTTGCATGGTTCCTTGATGAGGCCGGAAAACTCGAAAGACGTCTGATTGTTCGTTCCAACCTGACGCTCATCAGCAATCCTCACTACTCCTCACTCATCGATACTTTTGTCAGGAACAGGGTGGAAGTGTTCACATCTCTCCCTGATTACAATCAGAATAAATCAGATCGGCAGCGGGGAGAAGGGGTGTACAATCAAATTATTACAGCTATGAAAATATTAAACGCCCACGGTTACGGCAAGACCGGAAGCGGGCTCATCCTCAACATAGTTCACAATCCAGTAGGTGCGTACCTTCCCGGACCGCAGGAGACCCTCGAGCTCGAATATCGGGAACGATTATGGACCAATCATGGCGTTGTCTTCAACAACCTCTACAGCATAACCAACATACCTGTCGGTCGGTACCTGGATTATCTCTTACAAACAGGGAACTATGATGATTATATGACAGAACTGGCGAACGCCTACAACCCGAAGGCTGTTGACAGAGCGATGTGCAGAACGACACTTTCGGTCGGATGGGACGGAAAACTTTACGATTGTGATTTCAATCAGATGCTTGAACTGCAAATTGACATCGATACACCGTGTTCAATTTTTGAATATGACATGAAAAAACTCATAAACCGAAAAATTGTCATACACAACCACTGCTACGGGTGCGTTGCCGGCACCGGGTCGTCGTGCCAGGGGACGACGACTGTAGCGGGAAAAAAGTAAATATCCCCGCATGCAATCCCTCCCATCGCCTTCTTAATTCCCCGGCTCTTCCTACAAGGTTACTTTATAAAGCCATTTGAATTTGTCTTCAAAGTCACCATTCTGAATGTTTACAAATCTGTTATAAAGCTTTGTTATGACAGGACCGGCAGCGTCGCTCCCCCCGTAAATAAAATCCTTACCGCGAAAATTGATCAGGTGTACAGGGGTAACAACTGCGGCAGTGCCGACCGCACCAATTTCATTGAAGTCCCCTATCTCGGTAATCTCAACGGGCCTCCGCTCAACATCCATTCCCATGTCGCTGGCGACACAAGAAAGGCTATCATTTGTTATGCTAGGAAGGATTGAATTCGACTTCGGCGTAATGTAGCTGTTCCCCTTTATTGATATAAAATTTGATGTACTGAACTCGTCAATATATTTTTTTTCACGGGAATCAAGATATAATACAACAGGGTACCCTTTGTCCTTGCCGTACTGACCGCCCCTGAGTCCGGCCGCGTAATTGCCGCCGACTTTGCAATCGCCCACACCCTGCGGAGCTGCCCGATCGAACTCTTCAACAACGAGGGCCTTCACCGGCTTAAAGCCCCCTTTGTAATAGGGCCCGACAGGTGTTGCAAATACTATAAAAAGGTATTCGGAAGCAGGACCAAGTCCTACACGCGCACCAGTGCCGAAAACAATCGGCCTGAGATACATGCTTGCGCCAGTCCCGTAGGGTGGAACGTAATGGGCATTTGCTGCAACAACTTTATGGACCGCCTCAAGAAACATATCGGTTGGGATTTGAGGGATATATATTCTATCACAGCTTTTCTGAAGCCGTTTCGCGTTCTCCTCGGGTCTGAACACGACGATTTTTCCTTCAGCTGTTTCAAAAGCCTTGAGTCCCTCAAATGCCTCCTGGCCGTAATGAAGGGTCGGGGCAGCCATATGCAAGGAAATATATTCATCAGCAACAAGTTCCCCTGCCGACCATTTCCCATCCTTCCAGGTATAACGGATATTATAATCTGTTTTCGTATAATCGAAAGGAAGATTTTTCCAGTCCAGCTGGGCTTTTGTGATTGATTTTGTCATAATAAAATCTCCTGATTTAATAACAGTTTATATACTAAACAGAATTTGGTTTTCCCCATTGTCCATTGGAAAAGATGGATTCCTGCCGTAGTTTATACTCGCGAAGGCGGGTACGGGAATGACAGTGGTGAGGAATAACATCATATTTTAAGTATAATACAAGATAGTCCAATGCCTGAATACTTTTCACACTTACAATTTTATGATCCACGGTTGAAGATTTGCCAAGATACTGAGAGAAAAACCGCAATCCAAAACAATTGCAAGGATAACGTTTCTATAAAACAATACATATAATAAAATTGTCAAGAAAAACGTGAATATATGTAAAAATAAAAACGTAACAGGTCATTTTCAACGGGTAAATATCCATGTCATTCCCGTGAAGACGGGAATCCATTCTCGCTAGACGCGAAATTA
>JBFZEZ010000381.1:0-4764 GCA_041306585.1 Spirochaetota bacterium
TGTATTCAATCTTCAGGACCCCAGGAACGTTCTGTATATGATTGCCGGGGATAAACATATCTATTTCTGGAATGTTGACGGGAATGACGTTAAGCTGATGATCTGCAACCTCGAGGGTCAAATCATTAACAATATACTGATAAAATCAAAGAGGGGAAACAGCCTGTATACCGGTCTCATGTCCGATTCATCAGGTAAATTGCATTCCTATAATGTGACGAGAAAGGGCCTCGAAGTTTTCGAATGGGAGTAATCGGATGAAAGTTGTAAATGCCGCAGAGATGCGCGAGATTGACCGAATTGCAATAGAAGAGCGGGGTATCCCGGGGGTTGTACTCATGGGATATGCCGGACGCGCAATTGCGGATTATGTTGAAGAATCACTCCCTGACATCGGCTCTATCGCTGTTTTTGCAGGGACTGGAAACAATGGGGGTGACGGTTTTGTCGCTGCTTATCTCCTTTCAAACAGCGGGAGAATGGTGGATATCTTTCTTTGCGGAGACAAGGAGAAAATTTCAGAGACATCCCTGGTTTATTATACTATGTGCAGGCACGCGGGGGTCGATATCAAAGAAAATTTTTCTATTGAAGATCTTGACCTTCAGGGGTACGATCTTGTATTAGACGCCATTGCCGGCACCGGCTGGAGCGGCGCACCCCGCGGGATCGTTGCTGATGTGATACGAATAATAAATCAGAATTCCCCTCTTACGCTTGCTGTCGATATGCCGAGCGGGCTTTCGGCGGACGGTGAAGCTCCGCACGAGGAGGCAATAATTGCGGACATTACTGTGACCTTCGGGCTCCCAAAAATTTCCCAGGTGACCTATCCCGGGGCCGTATTCTGCGGTCCTCTCGCAGTATGCGATATCGGATTTCCAGCTGACCTGACTTCTTCCGATGCCCTGAAAACAGAACTCATCAGCGATGATTACGTATCTCATACCCTGAACCATCCATGTGATCCCGACATCTATAAATCAGCCCGGGGGCACCTGCTCCTCATCGGCGGTTTTGAGGGGATGGAGGGGGCCATCATGCTCGCGGCTCAGGCGGCGCTGGAAACGGGGGTAGGGATGATTTCTCTCCTTACAACAGAAAAATCCCGTGTTGTAATTGCGGGTAAAATTCCGGAACTCATCACTCACGGCATACCTGATGGTCTGGCTGAAAAAGGGATTGCGGCGTACATCGACGATTTTTTTCGTACACACAGGTGCGACGCCCTCGTGATCGGCCCCGGCATGGGGAGGAGCAACGCCGCATGCACCGTGTTTAATCACATACTTTTAATGGCCAATAATTACAATCTCAAGCACATCCTCATAGACGGTGACGGACTCTTCCACCTTGCCGATTTTCTGAAAGAAAACGACCTTGATGACAGGATCGATTTTCTTATTACGCCGCATTTCTTCGAGGCTTCGCGCATCCTCGGCAAGGATGTTGCCGAACTCAAGATGAACAGGTTACACTCTGCCCGCGAACTCAGCCGCACAACCGCATCGGTCGCCCTTCTTAAAGGGCCCAACTCCATTGTGACTGACGGTGAATATGCACTCATCAATACGACCGGCAATGAATCACTTGCCACTGCCGGTAGCGGGGATGTCCTTTCCGGGATTATCGGCTCGCTTATGCTGAGGCAGGAGACAGCCCTCGAAGCTGCATCTATCGGGGTGTATGTTCACGGTAAAGCCGCTGACATGTTTTGCAGTGAACATGAGACGGATGTTCTGAAGGCAGGTGATCTTGTGGGTTATATTAGAAAAGTGCAATCGTCCGCCGCATGTGATTGCGGGGGTCATGATCATTAATCAATAATTATTTTATCACAGGGGGGAAGCCTTGAAAGGAAAAAAAATACACTTATTGTTTACGTTCGTTATTCTTTTTTTTATTTCCAGTTCTGCAATGGGACTCGAAAAAAGGGATTTGCATTTTCTTCTGGCACTTGGCGCCGATTATCCTGTAAGCAATGGAGACGATTCTCTCTCCCCGATACTTTACACCAGCCTGATTTTTTATCATGACAAGGTCAGCATGTTTACTGATCTTGGGGCAACGACAACAACTGTTTTTTTCGACGCCGGCTACCAGAAAGATAAAATTCTTGCGGGATTCAAACCGTTTTTCAATCACAGCGTCTATAGCGCATATCAGGCATACTGGAACGGGAAGAATTATAACCGTATAACATTCAAGGGCCAGTATACGGGAATGGAATTATATTGTAAATATAATTGGATATCATTCGACGTCTCACCTGAACAGAAGGCTGTTTTTTCAACCAAACTGACGTACACGCCTGCATATTATTTTTACTGGAAATATAAGGCCAGTAATTTTCTTGATGGATTCAGCACATACAGAAGTTTTACGCTCCCGAATGATCATTGGGAAAATACCGCGCGACTTGACGTAGCATTAAGCTCTGCAAAAGATATTGATGATCTAGGAATTGTAAAACATGGTTTTGTCGTATCGGCAACTTATATGTACACCCTCAGGACCGGGTATGGCAGATTTTTTGACCAGTACAGATCTTCAATAACTGGGAATACGGGGCAGGATGTATCTGATGAAAGCAACGCGCATCGAGTATATATGAAACTTGGCGGATATTATCGATTGCCGATGGATTTCAATCTAAAAGCTGAATTGTTCGGCTGCTGGTCAGAGGGCCTCGACAGGAATAACGCAGATCAGATCGGCAGTTTTATGGCTGATGATTTTTCAATGCCCGGATTTTATGTTACTGAGTTTAATCACGATAAATACATGATCGGCCGTTTTAATGTTGTTCTGCCTGCACCGGCATGGGAAATCAAATTTGAGCCGGGTTTTAACCTGCTTTATATGAATAAAGAAAACGGTGTTGTCGGCGCCCTTAATTACAAACGCCAGGTATACATGAGCGCTTCACTTGGCGTAACGATGAAACTTGGGAATCTGGTGCCTTTTGTACTGAAATATGCGTATGGAATCAATGCAGACAGAAAAGGTGAAATCGGCAACCATGAAATCGTCGGAATTGTAATTGCCGGCTTTTTTGATGTGGACAAGGACGGCAAGGGCGACAAAAAGGGATAACCGTGCCTTCACTGCAGGCTGCCGCCGGCAGCCTGTTTTCAACAGAATCTATTGTAAGGAAAATTGCATGCCTCAAAAAGTAATGGACTATATACCTCCCTGCGAAAAATGCGGGGGCAGATGCTGCGGTTATGTCGCCATCGAGATAGACCGCCCGACGACAAAAAAAGAGTATGATCACATCCGCTGGTACCTGGTGCACAAGGATGTGCATGTATTTGTGGACCATGATAAAAAATGGCATATTGAATTCAAGTCGAGTTGCACTCATCAGTCTGCGAATAAGCGATGTGAAATCTATTCGACCCGTCCACAGATCTGCCGTGGACATGGGAATTCGGAAGGGGATTGCGAATACTACGATACACCGTATAGTTTGAATTTCACCACAGCAGCAGAATTTGAAAAGTGGCTGAAAAAAAAGGGGATTGATTGGAAGTTCAAGAAAAAGACTGATTAAACTGATGTATCAGCTGTATTCTTTCTCCTCTTTTAATGCACCTTTTGCGTCGTAGAATCTCCATTTCCCGATTCGCTTATCCTTAGCAAAAGTGCCTTCTTCAATTAGCTTTCCCTCTTCGGTATATAAAATCCATTTTCCCGATTTTTTACCTTTAAAATAATTCCCGATTGCCTGTCGATTGCCGTTTGGGTAAAAAAGATTGGTTTGTCCATTCTTCAGATCGTACTCATACCAGCAGATTTCTTTAGGGATCCCGTCTTTATAATATTCCTGGGATTTACCATGAATCCTGCCGTTTCTATAATAAAGCAGCATGTACGGGAGACCGTCATCATGAAATAAGGTTGCTTCTCCATCGATAACATCATTTTTAAAAGTGTATACCGATTTCATCCTTCCAGCTTTAGTATACTCTCTCCATTGACCGTTTTTTGTCCCATCCATGAAAGTACCTTCGGATTGAATGGTACGGCCATTTGTCCCCTTATAGAACATTTTCCAGAGACCGTATTTTTTCCCGTTTATATATTGACCTGACGCTTTTAGACTCTTATCAAACCAAAATTCCTGGACAATGCCGTTTTTAACAAGTTCTTTGCCATGAACCTGGCATACACTAATTATATTGAAATACTGGGAGAAAATGAGACATAAAAAAAATACATTAATAACCTTAACAGGCATAAAATCACCTTTTTTGCATCAAGACATAATTACGGAATTCCGATAAGTTTAACAGGATCATTGAGGTATTTATTTTTAATATATCGGAATGTATACGTCAAATATTTTTTATGATTCATAGCTATTTTAAGAACTCGAGGTGAACCAGTATGATGAGATCTTTATGGACAGCGGCATCCGGAATGATTGGGCAGCAGTTTAATATTGATACGGTTGCAAATAACTTATCCAATGTAAACACAACCGGATTTAAAAAACAGAGGGCTGAATTCGAAGACCTGTTGTATCAGACCCTGCTTATGGCCGGCACCCCTGCGACGGAAGTATCTGAGGTCCCGACGGGAATTCAGATAGGACATGGGGTTAAACTGGCAGCCACGCAAAAAATGTTCGGACAGGGGAGCCTTCAGAATACAGAGAACAAGACTGACCTTGCGCTTGAGGGGGACGGGTTTTTCAAAATACAGATGTATGACGGAAGTATGGCATATTCTCGGGACGGATCTTTTAAAATTGATTCA
>JBFZEZ010000382.1:0-3051 GCA_041306585.1 Spirochaetota bacterium
ATACAACCGGTGCTCGCCCGGATCGTGGGCGACCCCAAGGGGACATAGGGGATATCAATATTCCTCGTTCCCTAGTAGCTGGTGAACCCTGACGGGTCGTTGGGCAATCGCTTCGATGTCGTCTGCTCAGGGGTTGAGCATAAAATGGGGATAAAGGCCTCGGCCACCTGTACACTGAGTTTCGGCGACAACGGGGAGTGCGTCGGCTACCTCCTGGGCCAGGAACGGCAGGGGATGAAGATCATGTTCCAGATGATGTACGAAGCGCGCATCCTTACAGGCCTGCAGGCCCAGTCGCTCGCCAGCGCGGCCTACCTGCACGCAGTCACCTACGCGCGCAACCGGATCCAGGGCGCGCATGTCACGCAAATGCTCAACCCGGACGCCCAGAGCGTCGCTATTATCGAGCACCCGGACGTCAAGCGCATGCTCCTTTATATGAAGGGGACTGTGGAGGGGATGCGCATGCTTTCCTATTACCTCGCCCACCACGTGGACATACAACGCTACCTCGAGGGCGACGAAAAAAAGGAGTCCGAGGCCATTTACGAAATACTGCTTCCCCTTCTGAAGGCGGGCAACTCGGACACCGCGTGGCTCGTCACCTCCGAAGCCATTCAGGTGTACGGCGGATACGGGTTCTGCTCAGACTACCCGGTCGAGCAGTACGCGCGCGACTGCAAAATCCTTTCTATTTACGAAGGGACCAACGCCATCCAGTCGCTCGACCTGACCATGCGCAAGCTCCTCATGAACCCGGAACATTACTACTTCTCTGTCATCAAAAAAAATATTGAAGCCACCATCAAAAACGCGAAGGGTGTTGTTGACGACAAGTATATCGACTTAGTCAGCAAGGGCTTCGCGAAAATAGTCGAGATAATCGAGAGCTTCAAGGGACAGATGGCGACCGGTAAGTTCATGCACCTGTTCATGAACGCGACCGTGTTTCAGCAGTGCTTCTACCAGTTCGTTATGGGATGGCTGCACCTGTGGAGCCTGACCATTACCATCCCTAAGATGAAGGCCCTGCTCGGCGATTCCAAAGGGGAAGAACGCAACAAAATCATGAACGACAACCAGGATGCCGCCTACTACAATGGAAAGGTCCTCTCCTCGCAGTTCTACATCGGCGCGGAATTCCCGAAATTATTCGGAAAGGTCGACTGTATACTCGGCGGCGAGGCCGCGGTAATCAAGGCGTCATCAGCCTGCTTCACCGGAGCGCTGGATGAGTAAATGGTTTTAAAAAAGATATTGAACCCAGGGGCACGATTCTTCGTGCCCCTTTTTTTCCCTTGACACCCGGCTTTTCCCCGAATAGTTAATGCGCACCCTTTCAGCAATCCTCATTTCCCTAACCCTGCTTACCGTGTGCGACGGACGGTACAACGCCTTCAAGGGGATCCCTGAATTCAGCGACGCGACCAACGCGGCCCTCGAGAAGTTCTTCCGGGAGACGAGGGACGAGAAGGGAGAAGGGAACGCGTGCCTGGCGCAGTAACTGCATTCTTCAATTCGGCACGCCGCGCGAAGTATCTTTACGACGTTGAGGTGAAGCGTTTCTCCCCCCTTCTTCGTCTGAGAGCGTCGCTTCCATATGGCTGGCATTAAGGTAGATAGTGGCCCCGGCATCCTGCAGTGCCCGGCTGTTGCTTTTACAAAACGTCTCATCAGTTACATTTAGAACAGATACCGCCCTTAGGCAAGAATTTTATCTGGTTTCCGCGATGAGGACAGACAAGAGGGTCCGCCAGGTTTTACTTCAGGTATCAATGCAGATCATGCAAACATCATCCTCGAATTCTTCATTCCCCCTGAATGCAACCAGGCCATTATAGAGTTCACTGACAAACGCGGAACAGGGAAGATTTCTATGCTCATATGCGATCCTGTCGAGGTCTTTCTCCTCGAAATAACTGTAGGGTTGCCCAACTCTGCTAGCTTCGGTCAATCCGTCTGTACAGAGAAGGACCTTACTCTTTTCAGTGAATTGAACCTCCCTGTTTTCATAATATTTATGCAAAAGCTTAAGTTTATCGCTCTTAAAAACTGAAAGGGGGGGAGAGTTTTTTCCCCGGAGACGGGTAATACCCGAATCGGTTATGATAATCGGATGGGCATGGCCGGCGCAGGCATAGGTTAATCTCTTATTCCGTCCATCATAAACGCAATAAAGGGCTGTAACAAAGGAATCCTGCACCTCCTGGATCAGCATTTCATTCAGGTGGCTTAAAAAATCCGATGGGTCATCTTTATGACCATCTGACTGGAGGACTATCATCTTGATCATGGAGGTTATGAATGCTGCTGCTGTCCCATGCCCGGCAACATCGCTGATCAGTATGCCAATTTTACTGGAATCTTCGAAGATTAAAAAATCATAAAAATCCCCTCCCAGCATTTCCATTGGACGATACTTGGCTGCGATATTTTCAAACGGGCTCGATTGCGGGATAATCCGCTGCTGATTCTTTTTTGCAATCGCAAGGTCTCGTTCGATTTTTTCGTTCCTTGCTTTAAGCAGTCTGCGTTCCTGTACAAGTTTCCTGTAAATGGTATGAACAAATTCATGAATGAGAATGGTGGATGTAGTGAGTGCAATGATTGACATTAAAGACTGAGAAAGGATAAATTGAGCTGGTTTTGATGAGAAAACATTGACCTGCGGGAGAATGTTCACATACTCGAGTGCCACCAACAATGAAACGCATACCGGCCCCAGAAGTGCCGCAAACAGACCGTATGCGCGTTTTTCGTTCATGGAGCTGCCGACTGTCCAACCGAGGAACAACATAATTGCAAATGAGTTGGCTGACCCGGTGATATACATGAGAAGTGTCATGAATATGAAATCGATGACATCCCGCAGGGGTTTTATCCATTTTTTGTTTTTTACAAGATCATGTTTGTATTCAACAAAAAAAATCCAGATAATCGAAAAGGTGAGATGAATGATTGATGGAAGAAATAAAAAAGCCAGATCTTTGTAATAAATAACAACCAGGAATATAATGCTCAGGCCAGTTCTGACAATATATGGTGCACGAT
>JBFZEZ010000383.1:0-6092 GCA_041306585.1 Spirochaetota bacterium
TGAAGTAGTGAATGCTGAGACCGGTTTCAAGTTCCACGTGTTTTGGAGGCAGAAAAACTTCAATGAAAATACCGGTACATATGATACCGCCAGTTCGGGAGATACCATCGGGAACCGCAGCACCGCTGCCCTGGTGCAGGATAACGTAAACAATTACGGCCCTGAAACGATCAACATATACGGTTATGGAAGCGGATACGCTTACGGTTCATACAAATTCTCACTCCATAACTATACAGAACGCGCAAAGACAACACCCCTTGAATGGAATACGAATTACCCAATAACCGCGCGCATCTATGACAGCAATGGACTTGTCCTCGAAATCCCCTTCCCCTACAATATCGCCGATACAAATGACGTGTGGCGCATCTTCGATCTGAACATTTCCGGTGTTGGCAGGGAAAACAGGGCCATCAATGTCATAAGCAGTTTCGTAGACAGGAATTCCCCGCAATATAGTTCAAAGAGCACGACAAGCGGCATGGACTGGTAACAGAATGCCATTCATGCCCTGCGTTTCATAGCACTGATTAATTTCAGTTTATTAAAGCTTCAACAGGGAGAAGATACGGCAGAATGCCCCGTCTTCTCCATGTTGTTTTTAAAGGTGCGCGCCGCGGCCCAGTGGCTGGGAAGCTGCATATTTAAAATATCTGATTTTTTTCTTCGGGATGATTGTCCCGGGAAGTTCTTGACAATTATCGTAACCTATGTTACGGTAACCTATATTACGGTAATATAGGTTACGATATGAAATTTTACAACAGGAAAGACGAACTTGCCATTTTGAACACCCTGGAGAAACAGTCCAGGTCCGGCGGCGCCATGACGGTGATTACCGGGAGGCGACGCGTTGGCAAAACGGCGCTTGCGATGGAATTTTCACAATCCCGCCGGTTGTTATACCTCTTTATATCCAGAAAATCGGAGCAACTTCTGTGCGAAGAATTTCTTCAAAAGATAAGGGAAAGTTTTACCGTGCCAGTCGTGGGGGAGATCGTGCATTTCAGGGACATTTTCAATCTGTTACTGCAGTTGTCACAGAAGGAGCCTTTCACGCTCATCATCGATGAGTTCCAGGAATTTTATACCATCAATCCCTCGGTTTACTCGGAGGTCCAGGACGCATGGGACCGGGGCAGATCAAAAAGCAGGGTAAACCTCATATTCATCGGCTCAGTTTATTCCCTGATGACAAAAATTTTCATGGATTCAAAGGAGCCTCTTTTCAACAGGGCAGACCGCATACTCATTCTAAGGCAGTTCGTCGTGAAAACAATGCATGAAATCCTGAAGGACAACGGGCATGACGATATGCGGACATTATTCGATTATTACATGTTTACCGGCGGGATGCCCCGGTACATGGATATTCTTGTCACCAACAGGGCTTTTACCCGGCAAAAAATACTTGATTTCATACTACAGGATAATTCACCTTTTATCCACGAGGGAAAGAACCTTCTCATTGAGGAGTTCGGCAGGGAATATGGGACATATTTTTCACTGCTCGAGCTCATTGCACGCGGGAAAACGGCCCGCTCAGAGATGGAGTCGATCCTTGAAAAAGATGTCGGGGGGTATCTTGACCGGCTTGAAAACGAGTATTCCATCGTGGAAAAGCACAGGCCGATTAACGCTAAGCCCAATTCGCGCATGCAAAAATACAAAATAAAAGACAATTTCCTCAATTTCTGGTTCAGGTTTATTTTCAGAAACAGGTCTGTTGTCGAAACTGGTAATTTCCAGTATGTAAACGATGTCATCGCCCGCGACATGAACACGTATTCCGGTATTATGCTTGAGCGTTTTTTCAGAGAAATCTTCGCGGCTTCAGGCAAGTATAACATTGTGGGATCGTACTGGGAAAAAGGGAATGCCAATGAAATTGACCTCGTAGCGGTAAACGAGCTGAAGAGAAAGCTGGTCATCGCTGAAGTGAAGATGTCAAAAGAACGTGCGAGCCTCGACCGTCTTAAGGTTAAAGCCTCGGGCATGCTTGATGATTTTAAGGGATACGATATCGACTACCTTGCCCTATCTCTTGAGGATGCCGCCCGATTTTTGTGATGTGCGTGGATATACATAGCGTCGACTGAGTAATTATGTCGGCTTTTTGTCAGTTGTCCAGGCATGGAGCCGCGAGTCGTGGGCATAACAGATGGTATCCCCCAGGGCCCTGATTTCATCCGAGGTGAGGGATGGTTCCTCAGGGGTCCCGGCAGGATTCTGCGACCTGAGCCAGACCTTGATTGCGGGCATGTGCTCATCCATCCAGTAAAAGCGTTTTCCGGGTCCGGAGCGGAAGGCTGCCCAGTAGGCATCAGGCACCATCTTCCATAAAAGGCTGTAATCGAGGGTCGCATCACCGGCGATAAGCACCCTCTCCCCTTTGGTGGACACCCGGGCAAGCTGGTGGCCGAAGGAGTGATCACCGGTATAGATAAGCTCAAAACCGGGCTTAATGAGACAGCTCCCTTTGATAAGCCTGATCCGGTCCAGGAGGGGCATCCAGTGGGCCGGACAATAATAGGTCTCTTCGTGGGGATTCAGGTCATTCAGGCCGGTGAATTCAGCTGACTGCACATAAAATTCCGCATTGGGGAAAAAGGACATCCCGCCGGTATGGTCCCAGTGGATGTGCGTCATAACAACTGTTCGGACGTTCGCTGGGCTGACCCCGTGGCGTTCAAGTGCAGATACAATATCATCTCCCGGTTCCCTCACGGAAAATGAGCCCTGACCGGGTATATGGTCCTCACTGAATCCGGTATCGACGATCACAGCATCCCCTTTTTCATCAATCACCAGGAAGAAGAAACTGCTGATGTTCTCAAACTTCAACAGGGGATGGACTTTTTCACCGCTCAGGTCCCCGAATCGGACCGTAAAAGAACCATTATAAACCGGGATAACAGTGTGATACACGATCAACCTCGAAGAAAGATACAGATACTATGAAAAATCAATCAGCCATAGGTTTTTTGTCAAATATTTAATCTGATTATTGGATTGGTTTGCAATAAAAATGTACATTAAAAAAGAATATGTTCACAAAATTCTTAAATTTTTTAAAATTTCTTTATTTAATCTAAGTTTTTAGTTGACCCTGAATTTTAAAAATCTTATATTTAATAGAACATAATAGAAAACAGGTACAATAACCTCACCAGTGCCTGAATAGAATGATTCCAGCTGAAAAGAAAATTTGCATCAAAATTACAAGGATGTGACTGATGAGAAAATATTCCGGAACAATATTCAATTCAATTTTCGCAATTGTTGTCCTTATAATTACCATTGCGTTTTCATCCAACCGAGAGGGACTTAATGACGACCTGATGACAAACGTTACAAAAGGCAACCTCAAAAAAATGTCAAAGTTCATCAACGACGGCGCAGATGTAGACCACAAGCGCAATGGTGTGACACCCTTACATGTAGCTCTATCACATGGCAATTACGATGCAGCAAAACTCCTCCTTGAAAATGACGCCGACAGCAACATCCCGGCCGATAACGGCATAACACCTATAAGCTCTTCGATAATTAAAGGGCAATTAAAGATTACAGAGCTTCTTATTGAAAACGATGCAAAGATCGACAAGAAAGATAAAAACGGTTTTACCCCGCTCATGTATGCCGCACGATACGGACGGATTGACGCAGTGAAGCTTCTGATAAAAAACGGCGCTGACGTAAACACCCGTTCCGCTGCCGGGACCACGCCACGTCAATGTGCTTTGTCGAATAAACATACCCTTACAGCGGAAATCCTGAAAAGGGCGGGCGCAGAGGAATAAAACGACATGCCGATTGATTCCATCTCCCGCATCATCTGCGATGAGCTCAACCTGCGCGCATACACGGTAGTCACCCTCGAGACCGTGCAGGAAATCACCGGATATCACAAAACAACGCCTAACGCAACATATGCCCTCGGCCGGACAATTACAGCATCTGCGCTCCTTGCCGCGTCGCTCAAACCGGATTCCAGCCAGAGCCTTTCGATCAAATTTTCAGGGAATGGGCCCATTGCCGAAATTCAGGTGCAGGTGGATGCGCTGGGAAACGTCCGCGGATATATTTCAAACCCGCAGGTCGACCTCAACCACGATATCGGCGGGATCAGCTTCACGAAATGCATAGGCGCCGCAGTGCTCAACGTGACAAAAAACCTCAGCATGGAAAAACCGTATTCAAGCATACTTCCCCTTTCCTACGGCGAAGTGGCGAGCGATATAGCCTATTATCTCACCTTCTCGGAACAGGTGCCCTCAGCCCTCATCCTCGGCCTGAAATTGAACAGCACGGGGGCAGTCACTGCATCCGGGGGGGTCCTCGTGCAGACCTTCCCTGAAACCGATATTTCAGTTATTGAAAATGTCGAGAAAAATATCCAGAAGAAGTACCATGACCTCGGCGAGTCCCTTGCCCGGGGGGAAGATATCTACGTTGTGCTTTCAGAGATATTCGACAACAAACCGATGAAAGTCCTTGACACCCGTCCCATCCGCGCCGCATGCCGATGCTCAAAAGAAGTCGTGGCCTCGGCTTTTAAGGCAATTTCGAAAAATGAAATTGAAGACATGATGAAAAAAGACAGGGGGGCCGAAATCATTTGTACTTTCTGCAGAAAAGTATACAACTTCACCGAAGAGGAACTCGGGAGCATCCTGCATCTCGCCGGTGATCAATAGCGTATCACATGCACAGCAGTCGCCTTGAACGATGCGATGACCTTTTTCCCGGGGACCATGTTCAATTGTTCCATAGAACCCCTTGTTATATGCGCAGTCAGGGGGAATCCGCAATCAAGAACAATCTTGTACACAAGCGACATTCTGTGTGCGGCTGATATCACTGCCGGGAATGCATTGCGCACACTGCTGTGAAGGGCCTTTCTGCCGACCGTGATTCCGATATCCTCGGGGCGCAGGCAGAGCGCGACCTTCTCTCCAAGACCGGCATGTGAAACCGCCTCGATCTTTGTACCATTGACTGCCACGGTGATGACCCCCTTTCTCTTCCCCACGACCGTACCCGCAAGAACTGTCTCCATCCCTGAAAAAGATGCGGCGAATTCGTTCGCGGGGGTGTTCAGTATTTCACCGGTCGCTCCGGCAGCGAGTATCTTTCCATCTGACATGACGGCCAAACGGTCGGCCAGCGTTATCGCTTCATCCCTGTTATGCGTAACAATGACGGCCGCCGCCCCCGTCGCGCCGAGTATCCGTTTGAAATCGTATATAAGGGGTTCGCGGACTGATATATCGAGAGAGGAAAACGGCTCATCGAGAAACACAATGTCGGGCCGTGTTGCGAATGCGCGCGCAAGGCTGGTACGCCGCGCCTCTCCCCCTGAGAGCTTGACAGCGGACCGGTTTCTAAGGTTTGTCAGTCCGAAAAGTTCAATAAACTCATCGGCGGTTGTGCGGACCTTGTCCCTGCAGAGCCCCCGGAAACGCAGGCCGGATGCTATATTGTCGTACACGCTTTGGGAAAAAAGGAGGGGTTCCTGAAAAATCATGGCACATTGCCGCCGATAGGCGGTTATATCCCGTTTCGATGAAACCGGGGCCCCCTTATGGAAAATAGTCCCCTTAGAAAAAGAGAGAAGAAAGGAAAGCGCAAGGAGCAGGCTTGTTTTGCCGCATCCGTTGGGGCCTATGAGGCCGACCGTTTCACCGTCGCATAACGAAAAAAACGGGACATCAAGAACACGCACACCTCCCCGGTCCACTGCGAGGTCATTCACGCGGAGTATTTCTTCTTTATATTTCATCGGGCCTTTTCCCTCTGCTGGATAAGGGTCAGCAGGCCCGTGACAAGGAAAGCGAGAATAAGAAGGATAATCCCAAGGGCTATGGCGAGTTCAAAATTTCCTTTGCCTGCTTCCATCACCGTGGCGGTGGTGAGCACCCGTGTCTGCCCCTTGATGTTCCCCCCGACCATGATCGAGGCCCCGACCTCGGAAATGACCCCGCCAAACCCCGCCATGACCGCGGCAAGAAGAGGAAGCCGCGCTTCCCTCATAAGCATGAGGACCATATGAACGCGGGTCGCGCCGAGCGAGAGAGATCGGAAGA
>JBFZEZ010000384.1:0-2566 GCA_041306585.1 Spirochaetota bacterium
TCTCGCATTCTTCCCACTATAATATCGCGCTGTACCGAAATTGCATTTCATCCACTCTCCTCCAGTGCAGTTCAGAAAATTCTTGAGGAATCAGGCATCCCGGATTCCGAAGCAAAAATTATTGCTGAACTGGCAGGGGGGTCGCTGGAAACTGCGACACGACTTACGAATAAAGAGGTCTTTGAGGGTATTTTTGAACTCGCTGGCGCCATTTCAGCGCAGATCTTAGGGAAGAACGGTCAAATTTTTAACATAAATCCTCTACAGAAGCTGATGAATAATGAAACAATAATTAATATTCTTGTCAATATATTCAGATATGTTTGTATTGGCCTGATACGGGATCCCGGCAATATAAACGCTATGAAGCCAATTTTACAAAATATCGTAATTGACGAACCGGAAACATTAGCGGAAATAATCAAAATTCTGCTTGGAATGCAGAAAGGCCTGTCTCATAATCTCAATTTTAAGCAGGCCCTGAAAGGTTCCTTGTATTTGATGCAGCACAGGGGCATGGACACTTTGCCATTTTTTTAATTAGGGGCGGAGGCCCTTAAACTTACAGGATGTTATTATGGAAGTAGCAGCGGTAAAACTGCGCAACAGTTATCAAATATATTACGTGGACGCAAACAATCTGTTCGTGAACCAGAACGCTGTCTGTCTCGTGGAAACAGAACATGGGATGGATATCGGAACAGTGCTGAAAAGCAGGAATTTTCAAAACAATCCTTCCCTGGCTATTTCGGGAAAATTGCTCCGTATGACCTGCCAGGATGACATGAATCTTCTTCCTGAAATCGAGGCTATAGAGGACAAGGCATTCAAGATATGCAAAGAAAAGGCGCTTGCCAAGAAGCTCGACATGAAGCTGATATCGGTCAAATGCCTGTTTGACAAAACAAAGATCATTTTTTATTTTGTTGCGGAAAACCGAATCGATTTTAGGGAACTTGTCCGGGAGCTTGCTGCTATTTTCAGGACCCGCATTGAAATGCGCCAGATCGGTGTACGTGATGAGGCTCGTCTGGTTGGTGGTTATGGCCCGTGCGGCAGGCAGCACTGCTGTGTGCATAAGCGGCAGGAATTCGATCCGGTTTCCATCAAGATGGCGAAGGAACAGGACTTGAACCTTAATTCACTCAAGATTTCCGGGATGTGCGGCAGGCTCCTGTGCTGTCTCGGGTATGAATACGCTGTTTATAAAGAGCTGAACGAAAAACTGCCCAAGCTCGGGACTGAGATTATTGCGGGGGATAAAAAATTTACAGTCGAGAGTGTTGACACCCTCAAGGAATCCCTGCAGATAAAAAATGCCGAGCAGACCATTGAAATATCCAACAATGATATTGAGATTATCAAAGGGGTCCATATATTGAAAAAAAATGTACTTGATAGGATAAACAACCCTGATGACGACACGAATGAAGAGTTTTAATCGAGGTACACAATGGAAAAATTTTACATCACGACCCCCATATATTATGTCAATGCTGAACCGCACATAGGCCATGCATATACAACCATATTCGCAGACTTTCTTTTCCGTCTTCACAAGCTTCGCGGTTATGATTCTTTTTTCCTCACAGGGACTGACGAACATGGGGATAAAATAATGCAGGCGGCCCAAGCCAAGAACACAACGCCCCAGGAATATGCTGATCACATCAGCGCAATCTTTAAAAAAACATGGGTTGATATCGGTATCCAGTTTCAGGATTATATTCGCACAACCGAGGAGCGCCATACATCAGTTGTCCGGTCCATACTCCAAAAAGTATATGATAACGGCGACATCTACTTTGGGAGTTACGGCGGCTTTTATTGCGTTGGGTGCGAAAGATTCTTTACTGAAAAAGAAATGGTGGGCGGTAAATGCCCGGACCACAACAAGAAACTTCAGTTTATCGAAGAAAAAAATTACTTCTTTAAAATGAGTAAATACCAGGACTGGCTAATAAATCATATTGATAATAATCCGGACTTCATCCGTCCCGAGAGATACAAAAACGAGGTCCTGGCCATGTTAAAACATGATGCCCTCGAGGACCTGTGCATATCCCGTCCTAAATCACGGCTCAGCTGGGGGATAACCCTCCCTTTCGACGATAAATTTGTCACCTACGTCTGGTTTGACGCCTTGATCAATTATGTTAGCGGGATCGGCTGGCCGGATGGAGAGCGTTTTAAAAATTACTGGCCGGCTGCACAGCATCTTATTGCGAAAGACATCGTTAAACCGCATGGTATCTTCTGGCCGACAATGCTTAAATCCGCCGGGATAGAACCTTACAAAAATCTTAATGTTCACGGTTATTGGAACATGGATGACGCGAAGATGTCGAAAAGTATCGGCAACGTGGTAACCCCGGTTGAGCTGGTAAAAAAATTCGGGAACGACCAGGTGCGTTACTTTTTTTTAAGGGAGATGACTTTCGGCGAAGATGCGAAATTTAATGAAGACACCATAGTGAACAGGATCAACTTCGATCTTGCAAACGACCTGGGGAACCTTGTGAAGCGCAGCCTTGATATGGTGACAAAATTTTTCAACGGTGCGATC
>JBFZEZ010000385.1:0-3582 GCA_041306585.1 Spirochaetota bacterium
TGAGATGACCGACCGCTTCGGCATCCCCCCTAAAGAGGTCACCATTCTGATCGAACTTGAAGAAATCCGGGCCATTGCTTCTTTCCTCATGATCGACGAAATACTCGAGGAAACGCGCACCGTGCGCATAAAGATCTCCCGCGAAACCAGGATCGACCGCCAGTCGATAATCAAACTTCTCGCCAAAGACAAACGCCTCTCCCTGGACCCCAAGGAGAGCGAAACACTCCTCTTTACCCCGAACGCAAAGGAGTCGGAAAAAAAGCTCCCGGAGCTAAAAAAATGGTTGCAACAATTATTGTAAACCATTGATACTACCAGAAATTTTGAAATCGGGATATGTCCCCTCAAAAAAAAGGTACGAGGCTAAAAAATTGGTAATCATTGACTTGGCAACCCTTTGTCATGGATAGTTACCCTTTGAAAATGATCTCAAAAAAACTATAAGCATGAGGAAGATTGATATGGACTTTAAAAAAATTGTTTGCTCGACTCTCGCACTGATGGTCATCGGCACTTTTGCATCATGCAAAAAAGACGATGTCGCCATAAAAATTGATACTGACAAAATGACCATTAAGGAATTCGAAAATTACTACTACACCCAGAATAAAATGCTCCTCGATATGTCCAGGGAAGAACTCGACAAAATGGCAGCCGATCCTGAGATTGTCCAGACAGTCCCCACCCTGAATAAAAAAATGTTCATGGAACAGCTTCTCGCCCTGAAACTTATCGAAAGAAAGCTCAATGAAAAAGAAAAAGCTATGAACAAGGATGAGAAAAACCAATTCAACACCATTATGGACCTTGTCAAACTTCAGGCCTATTCGATGTATTATGTGACTGAAAAACTTAAAGATACCATCCTGATCAGCAGCAAAGAAATTGAAAAATATTATTTCGCGCACCCTGAATTATCGAATAGACTCCCCCTGAACAAGATCGTCGAGGCCCAGATAAAGGCCCAATTGATCCAGGACAAGGCGAAAGAACAGGGAATAAGCCCCAATACCTTCGTTGGCGACCTCATTGCAGAATATAAAATCAATAAAGAAGGCTTTGAAAATTATCTGAAAAAAGAATTCGAAAAAAATGAGGCTTTAGCAAAAACAGCTGAAGAATCAGACGGTAAAGAAAAAAAGGATGAAAAAATACCCCAAAAGACGAAATAAGACATTCATTCAATGGTGCGGGGCTTTAACCCGCACCGCACTCAGCATAATCTCTACCCTTTTTTTAACCTGTCATTTTTTGGAGTAATCATAGACTCAGCACCCCAATGTCATCCCCGCGCAGGCGGGGATCCTTGATTTCGCGTCTGCGAGAATGGATTCCCGTCTTCACGGGAATGACATGAATATCTACCCCAAAAATATGACCTGTTACCCATTTTTAACAATTATCCCTTTTTTTATAATTGACAACCGTGAAATTTATGCTATAATTTAAATACTATCATATATATGTATGGAGTAAATTAAATGACGGCTATAAAAAGCAAAAATATCATTATCCTGTCTCTTGCATGCATACTTTTCATCACAGCCGCATGCAGTCAGAAAAAAGCAATACTCTATTCCAAAAGACCAATACCGCCGTTCACGGCTATAGCAGTAATTGTTGATACGCCCAATAAAATTAAAAATGTCGTCCTGTCGAGGTTTCTGACCAGCGGCTACAACGTAAAGGCATTTGCCGCGTCCGACCTCTACGCGTTGAGCGATGTGTATGATGTGAGGGACCTGAAAAAAATAGCCAACAAAACCACAGGCGACCTCGCGCTTGTATCAATGGAAAAAACATATAACAATATTTTCAAGCTCCATGTATATAATTACGAAATAAACAAGGCTGAGATGCTCGATGAAATAAAGGCAAAATGGAACGTGCAGTATCTCGTGCTCCTCGATCTTCAGGACTGGCAGAAAGTGTGCTGGGCTCGGGCAATCGACCTCAATACATATGAGATAATCTGGCTCGAGAACTACCCGACCAAATATGTCGACAATATAGAAACCGTTATAGATCATTTTATTCAAACTATGACGAAAGGTAAATGAAAGCATCAAAACAATTTTTTTTCCTCATAGCCTCAATCCTTCTTGTGAGAGTATACGCCGAAGCAGCCCCATCGATGGCCTTCGGCTATCTTTATAACAAGTCAGGCGATCAGAACTTTGAATATCTCGAGACAATATTCCCCAACTCGTTCGCCAATTCGATTAAAAATATCTTCGATGTTACCGTCATGAAGCCTACCCAGGTCAACAAAAGGCTTGAAAAATTCAAATCGAAGCTTAAAACCGAATATAAGGGGTACGAACTCGCCCAGGTTGCTCAAAGGGCCAGCGCTGATTTTTTTATTTACGGCAGCTTCACCCCCCTCCCTAATGATCGCATACAGATACTGCTGCATTTATATCAAACCGGGTCCAACCGCATCTTCAGCTTTTCAAACGTCGGCACCATGGAAACCGAGATTTTCAAACTCGTGGACAGGATCACGATGATCCTGGTGAACTTTCTCGGCTCTGATAATCTATACAGATCGGCCCTGATTACCCCAAAATCACGATTAGGCATTATAACAAACCTCACCGGAAGGGACCTGAACGAACTCTATTTCTCTTTTTTTGACAAAGGATATTCCATTTCAGCGGTACAGGGGAATTCAGTTCGAAATAATGTTGATATGAAAGACATCAATAAATTTTTCTACATGACTTCAGACAACAGCTCATACGACATCATAACAGACCCGAACAGGGTCGTATTCCCGTACGGTACATGGGCGGGCCAGCAGCATACAGACAAGGTCAATTACCTGAAAAAAATGTACGCCTACTATGATCGGGACTACCTTCAGACTAAAAAGCAATTGGTCCAAAAGCTGGTAAAAGAATCAAAAAATTCAATGAATACCCTGCTTGTCATCGGTTTCAACAAAAACAAGAGCAAGGCGTGGGTACGCTGTCTTGACATTGATTCAAACGATATAGTCTGGATGCAGGCGAACATTTCAGGGAGCAGCATAAGCAGTATCTGCGCGAAGATGATTACAGAGATGAACGCGAAGATTAAGTCGCCGTTTGATAAATAATTTGAGTTATAGCATTTAACGAATGATTTAGAACTCCCATGTCATTCCCGTACCCGCCTGCGCGAGTATAAACTACAGCGGGAATCCAGAGGTTTAAGTTATTAATTGATGTAGGATTAGGACTGGAGAAAATCAAGATGGATTCCCGCCTGCGCGGGAATGACAAAAATAATCTAATTCAATCGGTAACCGCTATAAACCGGCTGCCGGACTATATCCTGGATTCCGATTACATGACCTATTCATTCTGTCCGTCTATCAATTCGTTTGCCATTGATTTTGATTATGCCTTTGAGCTGGAGTTTCCGGAAGTATATTATTTTATTTTTGGGGGAGACGATAACGGACCTGCCAACTCGGTCCTTATCGATATAGCTGGTAGTGGAAAGCTGAACTTTATGCAGATTTCTATTCAGAGTGATGTATACCCTCCGTTTGTGAAAGATTTTTTGAGTTTTAATGGGGAGGTTATTACAAGC
>JBFZEZ010000386.1:0-6841 GCA_041306585.1 Spirochaetota bacterium
CAACCGTTTTCAGGTGCAATGGTGAAGGTTAATGGTACAATCCAGAATATCCAAGTTGTTTCTCACGACAATTCTATGGCGGTAGTGGAGATATCTGTTCCCCGATTTGAGGATGGCGCCGGATCAGAGATTGTAGTATCAAAAAATGAATATGATGAATACTCTTTTGTAATTAACGAAGCAGATGCCAGGGGTCTGAATGCAGCACCCCGTCTTGCTGCCCTTTCCAAAACGAATTCCAAGTATCAATTTGTAACTTCATTTCACACGGGGAAGCTCCCTAAAAGCGTTCGCTTTATTGATAATAACAAAATCATACTCCCCTTGCTTGAAGGGACAGGGATGGACATGATAGATATCCGCACCGGGCTGATCGCCAGGACCTCACCCCCCAAAGAATGGGCCTGGAAACATGGTTTCGTGGAAACAGTTTTAATGCCTCGCATAGGGGAGATCGGCCTGACCCAGATGTATGATAACGCAATTCACTTTTTTGATTCAAAAACACTGATTCATAAAACGGTGTTGAAGGTGCCGGGTTTGGGTGGAAAAGTACTCGCATATGATTCACACAGGAATCGGGTATATCTTTCCAATTGGTTTTCGCATGATATTGCTGTTGTTGACGCTATGACGCACCAGAACATGTTTCTGATTCCGGTGGGGGGAATACCTCGTGGCCTAATGGTTTCCAATGATGGCAAGAGCCTTTATGTCGCTATTTACGGAACAGAAAACGACGGCGACAATCGCGGCCGCATGCTGAAAGTATCGTTAAAAGACAATACGATTGTAAAAAAATACAGTGAATCAGGGGCAAAACGCCATATCGTATATTCGAAAAAGCTCGGCAAATATTTTGTATCAGACATGGTGTATAACAATATAGAGGTATATTCCATCAAGGATGATAGTTTGCTTGAAAAAATTGAAGTATATTCAAACCCGAACACTATTTGTCTTACCCCTGATGAGCGGTTTCTGCTTGTATCTTGCAGGGGGCATAATAATGCAGTTGTGGGATTCATGGCAAAAGGTCCTGATCTCGGCCGTATATATGTGATATCCACCAGCACCATGTCGGTGGTTGAATGGTGGGAAGGGGGGAATCAGCCGACCGGGCTTGACGTATCCCCGAACGGAAAATATATTGCAACAACCGATTTTTTGGACGACACAGTGCGGATTTATCGCCGTGTGCAATAAAGGGCGTTCTGCAGTCCGGTTTAATTAAATAATACAGGTGAATGAAAATGAAAAAAGTTCTGCTCTTATCTCTTTTGTGTTTTTCGATGATTGTATCCCCTTCGTGCGGCAATACCCGTACCATGAGCGAGTCCAAAATAAAGTCGCTGTATCCCCAGGCTCGACAGATCAATGACATCGCATTATTCCTTGCCGCACTCCCCCTTGACAGCACATCGGATATGTACAGCCTCACCCAGCATGAGAAATACCGATCCTACAAGGAGGCGATCACTCCTTTGTGGGAAAATAATTACACGAATAATACTTTAAAAATAGGACCATGGTTGAAACAGCACCTGCCAACAGGGCATAACCCGGTCGTCATGTATCCTTTCAGCGGGCCGGATATACTGAATGAGCTCGCCTTTTTCCCGGATTTTGATGAACTTACCATGATTGGCCTTGAGTCACCAGGGATGATCCCCAGCCCCAAGGATAAAAAAGCTGATGAAGTGTATGCGGAGCTCTGGAAGCTTAAAACTGCGTTACGGACCATGCTCGCCCTGAATTTTTTCAGGACCAATGAGATGAAGGTCGACCTTCAATGGGACAGCTACAGCAATGTCACCACGATTATGATTTTTTTCCTGGCACGCTATGGATACGAAATTCTTGATGTCGCGCAGGTGCATGTGGATAAGGATGGGGACGTACAATCGGGCACGGGAGAAGAGGCAAGCCGTCACGCGACTGGCGTGCGAATGATTTTCAGAAAAGGCCCGGGGAAACCAGTGCAGACCGCATACTATTACAGCTTTGATCTTACCAATCAGCCCCTGACGAAAAATAAGGGGTTTGCCGAGTATCTTGCAAAAAGAAAAAATTTCGTGACAATGCTCAAGTCGGCTTCATACCTTATGAGTTATGAGCCTTTCAGCAAAATCAGGGACTACCTTCTTGCAAACAGCCGGATCATAATTCAGGACGACAGCGGCATACCGTATAAATATTATTCTCCGGAAGTGTGGGATATCAGCCTTTACGGCGCATATCGTCTTCTTCCCATGTTTAAAGCGTTTGACCAGCCTGATCTTGCCGAAGCATTGAAGACGAAGTCGAAAGGGCCCCTTCCATTTTGCTATGGTTATGGCTTTGCGCCGAAATTTTCGCAGCTTATGATTTCAAAGAAGAAAAAGTAACCGTCAGTTCCCTAATGTCCGCCTAAATCCTTTAGTGGAATTCAGGCGGATGTTAATTGAGATAAGAAGCGGTATAATTGCCTGTATTATTTATTTCCTCCAGGCATGTGTATAATTTTATCTGTATCCACAATATTTGTATTTTTATTATCAATTATCGATGTTGAGGTTCTGATTTCTGAACTCGCCACTCCCCTGGTTTTTGGAGTAACCACAATGGCATAATCCCACCATGAACTTATAGCATCTGAGAGTTCTGAATCCCACCTCCAATATCTATTCTTTCCTTTTTCTTGGTCAGAAGATGGATATTCCTGGTCCATACTATATGGATCATATATTTCAAAATATAAAATATCGTTAATTTCAGTATACCCTTTAACTACAACAAAATGTCCTGTGACGTTTTGATAAAAACTATCAGTATGCTGGTATGAATTAGAATTATAAGCTAATTTTGAAGCATCTATACATAAAATTAAAATTTTCCCATTATCAATTTCCTGTTTGATTAGATTAGATGAACCATTCACACTAAAAGTATAATTATTAAAATTATATAAGTCCAAATAATTAATAATATCACTTGTGTACCACCAACCTCCTGTCGGTAGATAAGTATTTCTTGCATCTTTTGGAGTTTTATCAAAAGATTCGTCTGCCCATTTCATTGCCATAGTTACTGAAGTCGGTCCACAATTGATACTGCTGAATTGTCCTGTGTTGTATTGATCCATATACCAGTCATAATGTCTGGCTTCAGCAGTCACATATTCAATTTGCCTGATACCCAATCCATAGGATTTTAAAGTATTCCTATTAGTACAAACACCGCCATCAATATGCAAACCAGAATTACAATTATTAATTATATTATCTTTAATTACTATGGTGATTTTTTTACTGTAATTTTTATTGCCAGAAACATCCTGTGCCATGACAATAAGGGAATAGGTACCTGCTGCCAATCCACTGACTGAAAATTCATATGGGGCTTTTCTGTCAACGCTATGTGAAGTATCATCGATCTTTAACTTGAGGACTTTTATTTCGTCAGGATTTTTTGCAATTGCAGAAATATGTATAGTTTCTCCAACCATGAAAACTGCACCATCCCCGGGAGAGGTGATGTCAGTAAATGTACTATGTAAATTATTTATATTCCTTAAAACATTTATATTATCTAAGTTGATTAAATCATCCTGGAATTCAATAGAATCACAATTGCTTAAAGTGAATAAGAACAGCAAAACTATTGCTAAATTTGTAATTTTCTTCATTTCTATTCCTGTTATATTATTTAATAATTTTATCTTTATGGCTCATGAAATTTTTTAGATAAACTTCATGCGCCATAAGGATAAAATAGTGTCTTTTTGTCAACATTTATATAAAAAATAGAGCAAAAAATGTAGTGATTGCCGCTAGATTCAAATTTTAAGTGCAACAGTTGAGGCATGCAAAGTCTCATAAGGAGTAAGATAGAGGGCACTACTAGTTCCTGCCAGCCCTCCCCGGTGGCCTGAATTCAGGGCTTACTTATCTGATCATGATAAAAAATGGGTTGTATATTTTTGTTATTATTTATAACATTATAAACGTAACTTCGTTTTTTATCTTGCTGGGTATCGCCATACTACGGCGATTAAACAAGGTTATAACTCTTTATCTTTTTTCCCCTAAAAAAAGGATTATACATCTGGGTAAAATAATTTTTTTAATCAATACATTGCTGGAGTAAATCATGGAGGTTTCGGGAAAATATAATAAACTTTTAAATAGAATGCCGGGTATAGTTGAAGATCATTTAAAAAGTTTAATAGCAGATACCGGTATTTCAAATAATCCAAAAATGGTCGACCGGTTCATGGAATCCTGGTTATTAAAGAGAGCACAGTTCCAGAGAATAGTTGAAAAGGGGAATTACCGGATTGGAAAAGTTATATTTAGCTCCAATGATAAAAATAGCTGTGTTGTTATGACGATTTCAGGTTCTCTTGTTACCATTGGTCCACTGGTCAACGGCTCAAGGACAGTAGCATATACAAGTATAGGCTTGAGGACTGATGTTCCCATGGTCAGTGTAAATGAAAAAAGCGAACTGGAAAAAAACATTGAATTATATAAACCAATTTTTTTTAAGATTGGCCCTATAAAATCTACATCATTAATAATGGATATTGCTCTCCTGGGAAACACTATGGACACCGAAAACCAATTAAAAGAACTGGGATTCATCAGTGATTTTCTGCTTAAAAGATTTATTGGCATAAACATGGATTTCTTGTCGAAAAAATTTAATGATACAGATTTGATCCATAGAAATGATCTTTTTGAAAAATGGGAGTCATTAAAATGGTTTACATCGGGTGGTTATGGAGATTATATTTTAATGGCAAGGGCAAAACTTATCTGGCTTGAGTTGTTTTTAAAGTTTTATAAACACCTTGCAGATAAGAATTTTCTTCCAGCGAAAAGGGACCAGATTTTTCTTGAACTCACCAATGTGAGATTTATAAAATATCTCAATGAGAATAATCTTGTCTATGGTCCGAAAAAAACAAACAATGTTGCATTGCTGCAGGCCCTTGAAGCTATACCGGTTCTCGGAAGTTATGTTAATTTTGGGAAGGCATTTTTTGTCGAGTTCAAATAGGGTTTTCTGAAATAGTCAAATTCAGGGGGGGCCCTCTGTGCCAACATAGCTGACGCTTGTTGGACCGGTCCACGATGACCCCGACATACGGCATGATGATGAATGATGGAATGTCGAGTGCGAACCCTGAGGCCCCGAGCAGGAGCGGAGAACCGGTAAGACGGTAGACAAGCCAGTTCATCGAAATGTTCTGCATCCAGGTGCCGATAAGTGAGATTGCCTGGCCCGCAAAGAGGAGGCGGTAATTGCGCGAACTGAATGCACGCAGGAGATTGAGGAAGCCCGAAGAGGGGACGGTACCGTGGAAACGGTACATATTACTTATCCCCTAAATCAGTGTTTATTGTAAAAAATTCAATATTTCTTTAAGTGCAGTATCCCTGATGGAATCCTCTTCTTGCAGGATCTCATGAAATGAATTCGGAAATTCAATTTTTTTACAGTTTTTTGCTTGAGAACATACATGGTCCTGCCCGGCCGGGAATATAATCTGGTCTTTGCCTGCTTGCAGCATCAGAATGGGAGTAGTAATAAGATGGGCTTTTTCGCGCATATGGAATGTTGCCTCAAAACCTTGTTTTAGAAAATTTATACTGGGACCCACGACTAATGTTTCCGGATATGCAACACTTTGTTTGCTGTCCCTTTTTTTCCTGGGAATGCCATGTGAATATTCTCCAATGTAAAGTTCTTTAGGATCAAAATCTGTTGTTCCCCCGGGCACCAGTCGTTCACCAAGTCCTATCCATGTCAGGAAGCAAGAGAATTGGTAGACGAACCATGGATTCATACCGGGATTGATATCGAGCATTGGCGAGCACAGTACAACTTTATCAAATGTGTCGTGATTTTTAGTGAGATAAATGCATAATATATTTGAACCAAGTGAATGACTTACTGCATATCTTTTATTGTGCTTTGCAGGTTTAAATATGGTATCAGTAAATATTGTAAGATCATCAACATAATCATTGTAGTTTTTTACATAGCCTATCCTTGTGTTTTTCAGCATTCTTCCGGAGATCCCCTGGCCGCGGATATCGAGGAGGTATATTGTATAACCTTTTTGATAAATATCATATGCAAATTCATCGTATCGAATTGTTGCTTCAGTCCTTCCGGGGATGACTACAATGGCAGCGCGTTCAGCGGGATGAAGGAAGAGTCTGTAGTGCAATGTGAGTCCATCTTTTCCTTTGTAAAAAAAAGATTTGCCTATGTTTTTATAGAAGGGAACTACTTTTGATTCATAATCAGCTTCATAATTTTTTTCGGATATTGCCCGGGCATCGGGGGCGCTTAATAGTATTAAAGTTATTAAGACCAGGAATGATGATATTTTTTTATACATTGTTAAACCCTTCCTTACATATTTTTGAATATTATAATACAAGAGAAATGAATGTCAATTTTTTTTTAAAGATATAACTGTGATTTGCTGGGTCGCATTCTCTTTTATGCCGGCGGAGCCGGCGAAAATGTCAATAAAACAAGGTTCCAGAGGAATATGAACGTATTACCCCCCGCGCCTTCTTAACAAGAGTCTTATCCCTTATAACTTCTTCAGTATAACTAAAGTAATATCATCATCTAAGGTATAATTCTGGAGTTCCTGCAGAAGTCTTGTTTTTATCTCTTCTGGAGATTTATTTCCATTTTGCTGGAATATACTTATCAACTTTTCCTGGCCAAACATGTTGTCCCTGGCCGTAAAGTAACTATTTGCTTCCCATGCTTCAGTGAGTCCATCAGTATATAAAAGAAGAGTATCTCCTTTGTTGATTTTTAAGTAAATATT
>JBFZEZ010000387.1:0-5269 GCA_041306585.1 Spirochaetota bacterium
TGCTTCCTTCCACGCATTCTCCGGAACCGATGCAGTCTGAATCAACATTGCATTCATTCCCGGTTTTCCCTGAACTTCCATAATCAAATGCTTTTTTTTTGATGCAGACGCCGCCGCAGCATTCAGCTTCAAATTCGCAATCGGCATCGCCTATGCATTTCTCTCCGACATCTTTGCTGCCGCCATACACGGTCAATGCAATTAAAAGCGTGAAGATGGTGAATATCGAACATATGATTTTTTTCATTGCGCCTTCCGGATTCGATTTATTTCCATATAAAAAAAATATAACAAATCACAGGGATGATGTCAAGTTGATATTTTATTTCATATTGTATTGTTCATAGCGGTTAACGATTGAATGAGACTACTCATGTCATTCCCGTACCCGCTTGCGCGAGTATACACTACGGCGGGAATCCATCTTGAATTATTCAAGGCTTAATCCTGTATCAATGAATATCTTAAACCCCTGGATTCCCGCCTGCGCGGGAATGACATGTAAGGGGTAAATCATTCGTGAAATGCTACAATAAATAACTCGATTTATGAAATTTTTCTTTGTTACATGGGGAATGGGGTAAATATACCCGATTCCCCAACCCGAAAAGATGCCTGACTCAAATAAATAATTTGCAATTGACATCAATTCAGCAGGCATATAGTGGTATCATCGTAACTATTCAGCATAATTCACTGATCGTGTAAAATACACCCTCGCCTGAGCGAAGCCGGGGAGAGGGTGAGCGAGCGACAGAGATGTTCTGGTAAGGGCGTGTTTCGCAATTCAAGTCATTGTGGTGAATAATTACGTATTATCAGTTTATAACATACATTAATAGCGAGGTCTTCATGAGATCGTTGAGCATCGTGGGTGTTTTTGTTTTATCCGTTTTATTATCATCAGATGTCACTTTTGCGGATAACGGAATAAAGTCGTCTGTCGTAAAAATATACACTGTGGTGAGTAAATACAACTATTACCAGCCATGGCAGAAGCGTACCCAATTTGAAGGGACCGGGTCAGGCTGCATCATTAAAGGGAACCGGATACTAACGAACGCCCATGTGGTGAGTGATAGCACTTTTCTTCAGGTAAAGCGTTCTGGCGATGCAACCAAGTATGTTGCAACGGTCGAAGTGATTGCGCATGAGTGCGATCTCGCGATCCTCCGCGTTGAGGACCAGCGTTTTTTTGAAGGTGCCGTTCCTCTGGAAGTCGGAGACCTCCCCGAGGTGCGAGATAAAGTGGTGGTGTATGGATTCCCTACCGGTGGGGACGAACTCTCGATAACCGAGGGTGTGGTGTCCCGCATAGAACATGTGAATTACAGTCATAGCAGCGCGTACCTTCTGGCCTGCCAGATTGACGCTGCGATCAACCCGGGTAACAGCGGCGGTCCTGTTATCCTCGCTGACAAGATCATCGGGGTCGCGTTCCAGTCATTCACGGCCGGTGAAAATATCGGTTACATGGTGCCTGCGCCGCTCATCCGGCATTTTCTTGTTGATATCAGTGACGGCACCTACGGCGGCATCCCCGAACTCGGCATCGAACTCCAAAACATGGAAAACCCGGATCTCAGAAAAAAGTACAAGCTTGCGGCAAACCAAACAGGGGTCCTTGTCAACAGGATCGAATATACTTCACCGGTGAAGGGGGTAATAAAGCTTGATGATATCATTCTGTCAGTCGACGGGACATCTGTTGAAAACGACGGGACGATTGAGTTCAGACCGGGAGAACGTACTTTTATGGGTTATGCGGTACAGAAGAAATTCGTCAGAGACGTGGTCAATATTGATGTCGTCCGGGAGGGGGTATCGATGCGCCTGCCGGTTGTTCTGACAGCAAAGGCCCTTTCCGGCCGTCTGGTCCCCTATGAGCATTATGATAGTGCGCCGAGCTATTATATCAGGGGAGGTCTTTTATTCGAACCCCTTACGAAAAATTTTTTACAGGAGTGGGGAAATGAATGGTACAATAAGGCGCCGATCAACCTGCTCAATTACTATTTTAACGGCAATATTACGGATTCACGCAAAGAGATCGTTGTCCTCGTCATGGTGTTTGCAGATGAAATCAATGTCGGGTATCATGGATGGGGGAATATGGTCATAACGAAAGTAAATGGCAAAAAGATACATTCTCTGCACGATGTGATTGAGGCTTTTCATAGTAACAAGGGTGAATATAATGTAATTGAAGATGAGTCAAGTTATAAGATTGTTCTGTCCCGTGAGAAAGTAAATCTTTTCAGCGACAGGATTTTAAAACGTTACAATATCAGTTCCGAAAGATCGCCTGACTTACAAGGCATGTGATTGTCAGAGGGAGGCGAATTCATTCACTTTTTTGTTGAGGTTCCCGGCAATTGTCGATATTTCTTCTGCATTGCAAAGCATTTCTTCCGCGCCGGCGGCGTTTTGCTGTGTCAGTTCACTGATTATCGCTATCGATTTTACTATTTCCACTGAAGCGTTTTTTTGTTCCGCTGATGCGTCTTTTATCTCCTCTGAACGAGCGCGCACTGTGTCGGCTTCGTCGTTAACCTCGGTGTTAGTTTGTATCTGGCGGCGCATGAATTCAGATATAGTGTTCACCATGACATTGATCGCGTTGACCCCCTCGATGATATGCGTATTGGTCTCGACTGTATTCTTGACGATGATAAGGCCCTTGGTTATTTCTGTGTCGCTTGCCTTGATCAGCGTGTCGATTTCCTTGACGCTCGATGAGGTCTGGTCTGCGAGTTTTGAAATTTGGTCGGCAACGACAGCAAAACCCCTCCCCGCATCCCCGGCACGCGCAGCCTCGATCGCCGCGTTAAGAGACAGGAGGTTGATCTGGTCTGATATGTCATTGATGATACCGATTATGCCGGTCATCTGATTTGAGCTCGAACTGATTTTTAATATTCCTTCATTCATCTCGACCAGAGAATTTTCCCCGAGCTTCGCCTGTTTGGCGATATTTTCAGCAAGGGACAAAGTGTCCTTAATTTTTGATTCCATATCTTTGCTTACACCGGAGAGCTCGGCAAGTTTTTTCATGAGTGACATCATGCTGTGCATCTGGTCCATCGCGCTCCCGGCAACGCTTTCCACACCTGCTGATATTTCTTCCACTGTCGCCGTCACCTCCTCGGCCGAGGCCGCCTGGTTCTGCGCATTGTCGGTAAAATTCGTGGCTGTTGCAGACATGAGCCTGGACGCATCATCAAGATCGGTCGTGATTTTGGTTATCGAGTCGAGCAGGGTGTCGAGACGAGTGTAATGTTCTTTATTCTCAACTTCGATATTAAGTTTTTCATGTGTTTTATCATATATTCGCGTTGTAAGGTAGGCGAGGGAGGATATTATACAAAGTTCAAATATAAAATTAATGATGCTGATTTGGATTTCATCAGGTGTCAGCAGGGATGTTGTGCTAAACGAAGCAATGCTGATGAAGAGGATAATTGTCGAAACAATGATCGTCATAGTCTTCTTGCAGAAAAGCATGCTGAACACGATGAAGATCAGGAAGGCATAATTTGTCGTGAGGACGCCGATGTTAAATTTCATTGTACCGAAAATCGCGTATAATCCGAATCCAACAAGGTCGACAAGGACAAGGGTATTGACCGCTGTGTTGTAATAACCCATTCTAAGAATACCAAGGGTGACCGCTGAAACCCCTATGATGCCTAACATGACCATAAAAAGAGGCGTCAGGATGGAGCGGGGTGTGTATATCTGTATAGCGGTTATAAGCAGGGGAATGAAAGCTATGATTATAGAATTAAAATAAAGAAATGTTTTCGATTTTTGCTGGATAATAAACGGCGATACGATATAGGGCAAAAGAAAATACTCTTCAATTTTTTTCAACATGGCTCACCCTCCATGGGTATGTTTAGCAGGCAGTTGCTTTTCGGCCGACTGCCTGAGGAATTCTGAAACGATCATTTTCGTATCATCGGGATGGAAGTAATGCAGGTCGAGCTCTGGTTTGAATTCAATTTTTTCCATAAACCCTTGTATCCTGTTTAATTATTATACATTCAGGGAATAATTATGCAATAACATTTTTTTCATAATGGGATTTTAAGTAAGTACCCATTTTCCGCGGGTAATCATTGATTCAGCAACAATATGTCATCCCCGTACACGCCTGAGCGAGTATAAACTAGAGCCGTGACCGCATGAATTTAAACTAATTTGGAAAGGAATCATATCCACCGAAGAGCCCCCTAAATCCCCCGGAGGGGGACTTTCAGGAGTTTTTTTTAAGTCCCCCTCCGGGGGATTTAGGGGGCTCTTCGTGAGAATTGATTCGTATTCATGCGGTCACAGTACTAGAGCCGGGATCCATCTCGCTAGACGCGAATTAAGGATTCCCGTCTTCACGGGAATGACATGAAGAATTGTTACCCCTTAAAAATGACCTCTTGTCTTATTCACGCCAGGGGAGTTCGAAAAATACTTGAAGACTCTGATGGTCCTCTGCTCAAAATAATTTTAAATATCATCTTATACGCTGAATCCTGGAAGTCATGATTTCCGGATATAAAAGAATGTAATTGACAATTTGATTTTTAAAAAAGAAAAATACAAAGTGTTGATTTTTTAGAATTTCAACCGTATTATCCCTGAAATCCCGTTGTCCCGTCAAATTTCTTTTCTTATTTGGTTCTTTCGGCGTCAGAGTGGAAAATAGAGGTATCAATGAATGAACACGATTTTATGATCATGGCCCTGGAAGAGGCAAAAAAAGCATATGAACTCGGCGAGGTGCCGGTAGGCTCAGTGATAGTGAAAAATGGGGAAGTGCTTGCCGCAGCCCATAATTACAGCAGGACCACGAACAATCCGACACGACATGCGGAGATGGTCGCAATAGAAACAGCGGCACGGATACTTGGAAACGAGCGCCTCACGGAGTGCGATATGTATGTGACCAAGGAACCGTGCGCCATGTGCGCAGGTGCAATAGTCCATGCGCGGATTAAAAAGGTAGTCATTGGAACGCGGGATATCCGGTTTGGCGCCTGCGGGACCGTACTTTCAGTATGCGGCAATACCGCACTGAACCATCTCCCGGAAATAAAATTCGGCATATGCGAAGATGAAGCCTCAGCCCTGCTGAAGAATTTTTTCCGCGAAAGAAGATAAGTAACAGGTCATTTTCAACGGGTAAATATCCATGTCATTCCCGTGAAGACGGGAATCCATTCTCGCTAGACGCGAAATTAAGGATCCCCGCCTGCGCGGGGATGACATAGGG
>JBFZEZ010000388.1:0-5763 GCA_041306585.1 Spirochaetota bacterium
CGCAGCAGCGGTTTTCATATCATACTCAATTTTGAAATTCAAGCTTTTTGTATTAGACATTGATCTGATGGCAGAGAATATCATTGCAGCGATGCCTGATGCCCTTATCCTTGCTGATTCCCGGGGAACCATCATAAGGGCAAACACTGCCGCACTCGATCTCTTTGGATCCAAGAGCGCGGATCTTCTTGGAAAATCCTATTCCGACATATTCAAAGAACCCTCCAGTGAAAGCGATACATTTCACTGGGAAAATCAATTATTCAAAAAAAGGGTCCTTGATGACGTGGAAACCGGCATCATCACGTATTCGGGTGACCTTATTCCGGTCGCCCTCTCGGCATCGGTGATTTCAGCAGGCAAAACCGATTCTTTCGGCATCATTTTTATAATGCGCGACCTTCGTGAACAAAAAGAGGGTGAGAGCGCCATAAAAACCACCATGCACCTGCTCGAAGAAAAAAAAGAGAGGCTCACGAAGGCAAACAAGGAACTCCTTGAAACGGCAGAGCGGCTGATTCAGATGGAAAAACACACGATGCTCGGCGAATTGACTGCGAGCATTATGCATGAACTAAACCAGCCGCTAAACGTTATGAAAGTCATATGCCAGTCCATAATACGCGACATCCGCAACGACCGATACGACCAAAAAAACACAGAAGATGAGCTTCCTGAAATCGTCAGACAGATTGACAAGATGACCGACATTATTGAACACATGCGGGTCTTCTCCAGGTCAAAGAACGGAGATTTTCACGAGATTGTGGACATCAACACCATCATTGAAAATACCCTGAAATTTATAACGCAGCAGATGAAAATACATTCCATCGATGTTTGCACGGAACTCTCCCCATCACTGGGAGAGATAAAAGGGGACCCGGTCAGATTGGAGCAGATGCTTTTGAACCTGATAACGAACGCGAGACATGCCCTGGAACCTTGCGGAAAGGATAAAAAAACAATAACCGTGCGCACTTCCAACGACAGAGATCAGTGCGTGTCGATCGAAATTACCGATAACGGCAGCGGCATACCAAATGATATCCGCGATAAAATTTTTACCGCGTTTTTTACGACCAAGGATTCTTCGAGAGGGACTGGACTTGGACTCTCGGTTGTCAAAAGAATTGTCGACGAGCACAATGGAAAAATCGAAGTTGAAAGCGCCCCTGGAGAATATACGACATTCCGTATCTTTATCCCGACAAACGCCGGTTAACCGACTCCACCGGTCATGGCCCTTTCGCACAACGCCGGCAAAAATCCCCGCAGGTCGTCGACTATGCAGACGTCGGCAACAGAAAAAATAGCGGCTTTCGGATCACTGTTCACCGCGACAATAAACCGTGCCCCCGTAATACCGGCTATGTGCTGCTGCGCCCCGGATATACCGCATGCGAAATACATTTTCGGCGAAACCTTCCTGCCGGTCATGCCGACCTGACGCGAGTAAGGGAGCCAGTCAAAATCGCACACGGGACGGGACCCGGCGATGGCGGCATTGCGGAAAAGTCCGGCTGTTTCCCTGATCAGTGACAAATTTTCCCGCGACCCGATTCCCCTCCCTGCAGCGATTATGACCTCTGCTTCATCAAGGGCCCGATCGCTTTCGGAGGCGGGAATACAGCCGGCAGACACAATACCCCCGGCGGTATTTAAAAATTGATGGCAAACGGCCCCACCCCGGCCAGTCGTCCCGGCAATCCCCCCGCCGCGCGCAAAAGAGCCGGGCATGACAGTGACAACGGTCCGTGGTCCGCCTGATCCGGCCGACATTCGAAACTTTCCGTTCATGATGGTGCGCTCAAAAGCGATGCCAGCCGCAGACCCGGATATTCGTTCAACTGCCGTTATGCAGCACGCGTCAAGATACACCGCGAGCCCCCCCGCGAGATGCGAACCGGGGACATCATGGGTCACGCACAGGTACCTGACGCCGATACCGGCGAGAATATCGCGCACGCATCCGGCGATGGCCTGTGTGTCATGCAGTGATGATACGGGGACATCCACCCCGTGAGTGTTAATACGAAATGTGCGGGCGGCCTCGCTTGCCTGGACGCAACCGTCGGTACCCACCAGAAGTGCGGCAACCCCGCCGCCGGTATGTGAAGCAAGGGCCGCGGCGAAATTGACCAGCTCACCGAGTGATGACGGGGCCTCTCCCCCATGGCTGTAGTGGATTATCATTATGTCGTTATTCATAATAGCGACCTCTCGTGTAGAATCTTCAAGAGAGCGTCAGCTTTTTCCTCACGCGAACCGTTCAGCACTATCCCCTTTTTGGCATCTGGCAAGGCCGCGAGCCCGTAATTGATCTCTGTTCTTAATCCGGTCATATCACCGGAAACATCGATCACCGCGATGCCCTTCGCCTTAGCCCGCATAACATTCGACAGCGACGGGTATCGCGGCCTGTTGATCCCGGTCTGCACTGTGAGCAGGCATGGAAGATCAAGTATAAGACGATTGCGGCTTTCAGCGTCGACCTCGCATTCAACAGTAACGGCGGTCCCGGTTTCATTAAGTTCTTCAAATAAAATGGAGACAGCGCTCGGTATTCCAAGCCGCGCCGCGATCATGGGACCCACGATCCCCTGCATATCATCCTCGGCCATGACCCCGCATACAATTAAATCATAGGACCTGCTGCGGGCGAATTCCGCGATCAGCCATGAAACGGTTGCAGCTGAAATATGCCCGGCCGTGTCAACCGGAATGTGAAATACCTCATCCACCCCCTTTTCCAGGGAACGTTTGAGTGCTGACAGCACCCTCCCCGGTCCGACAGAAACTGCGTCAATCACAGTCCCGGATATCCGTTCGCGTATTCTGACCGCTTCCTCAATGGCGAATTCATCATAACGGTTCATGCGATACCCGACAGAAGCACCCTCACGGATCCAGGTCAGGGATTCGTTGCGTTCCAGATGAGCGTCCAGGTCTGGGACTTGTTTTATACATACGAGTATTTTCATGGTTACACAGCACGCCCGCATCCTGAGATATTTTTAATTTCATTATAAAAATATCTCATAAAGGGTTTCCCGTCAAGAAAAAAAAGAACGATCGCTCGTTTTTTTCTTGACATCAATACACGGCCCGGTATATTCACAATGGAATCGAAAAAAAAGGAGGCGCGGTATGGATTTTACAATATCCGAAAAAATGCAGACCATCCTGGGAATGATAGATGAATTCATCGAGAAAGAACTTATTCCCATGGAACCCGAATTTGTCACAACCGAATTCAAGGAGATGCGCCCGGCGCTTGAAGAAAAACGGGCCATGGTACGGCAGATGGAACTGTGGGGCCCGAACCACCCGCAAGACCTCGGGGGCATGGGCCTTTCAATGGTCGAGCACGGCCTGGTATCGGAAGCCCTCGGCAGGACCCCGCTCGGGCATTACACCTTCGGCTGTCAGGCGCCGGATGCAGGGAACATCGAAATACTCCACCTCCACGGCACTCCCGAACAGAAGAAAAAATATCTGAAACCCCTGTGTGAGGGAAAAATCCGCAGCTGCTTTGCCATGACCGAGGTCGATATGCCGGGGTCAAACCCGGTCATGCTCGATACCACAGCCGTCAAAGACGGTAATGATTACGTGATCAACGGCCACAAGTGGTACACTACCGCAGCGGACGGATCACAATTCGCCATAACCATGGCAGTGACGAACCCCGAGGCCCCGGAATATCTGCGGGCGAGCATGATAATTGTGCCGACTGATGCATCGGGATTCAATCTTGTACGCAATATCCCGGTCATGGGTCATGCGGGGAGCGATTACGCAAGCCACGGCGAGATACTCTTCCAGTCGTGCCGGGTGCCGCAGACGAATCTGCTCGGCGCCGAAGGGATGGGCTTCGTGATTGCTCAGGAACGCCTCGGACCTGGACGCATACATCACTGCATGCGGTGGATCGGGATCTGCAAACGCGCGTTCGACCTCATGTGCTCGCGCGCCAACCGGCGGAAGATATCCCCGGACGGCAAGACCCTCGCGACGCGCCAGATAATCCAGGAGTGGGTTGCCGAATCAGCGGCCGAGATACAGGCAGCGCGTCTCATGACCCTCTACGCAGCATGGCGCATAGACACCGCAGGGCCGAAAGAGGCACGCGACGACATTTCCATGATCAAATATGTTGTTGCCAACACCATGCAGAAGGTCGTGGACAGGGCCCTTCAGGTGCATGGTGGGCTGGGCATGACCGATGACACCATCCTCGCCTATTTCTACCGGCACGAACGCGCCGCGCGCATCTACGACGGCGCCGACGAAGTGCACAAGGCGTCGCTCGCGAAGAGGATCCTTAAAAAATATGAAAAAAAATGAACCGGACCGGGGTCCCATGACATTCGATGAATTCAGGACAAACCGAAGCATTTCAGTTGAGGACGTATGCAGAAACTACTACAGCGAGAACAAGGGAAAGATAAAAATAAAAAAAGAACACGTCGTCATAAAAAACATGTCGATAATCATGAACACCACCCTCAAACTCTCAATGCGCATGGGGTTCGACGCCATGAGCCTGCGCGACCTCAGCGCTGAAACCGGGCTTTCGATGGGGGCCCTCTATTCATACATATCGAGCAAAGACGAGCTTCTCGCCCTGCTCCACCGTTACGGGCAGAAGACTATAAAAAAAAACCTGGAAGCTATGGTCGACGGGATCACTGAACCGCGGAAGAAGCTCGATACGTTCATACGTTCCCATATCTTTCTGAGCGAGTTACTCCGAGAATGGTTTTACTTCTTTTTCATGGAGACGAAAAACCTTGGGAAAAAAAACAGGCTCCTCCCCATGGAAAGCGAGCTCATGACCGAGCAGATGTGCACACACATAATCGAAGAGGGACAGGCGAAGGGGGTCTTTGCCGACGTGAGGACCGATCTTACGGGCGCGGGGATCAAGGCCCTGATGCAGGACTGGTACCTCAAGCGGTGGAAATATTCACGGCGCGGGATCACCCCTGACGCATACGCCGATTTCATAATCGGATTTATCGAAAAATCAATTTTACTATAATTCACAGGGGGCTGCCATGACCCACACCGACAATGCGACAAACGTACGGGAAGGTGAAGAGCTCGACCGCGCCAGTGTTGAAACATACCTGAAAGATTCCCTGCCGGGACTCTCCGGACCGGTAACGATCCGTCAGTTTCCCAGCGGGTTTTCGAATCTCACCTATCTGCTGTCAGTCGGCGGCCGCGAGCTGGTGCTCCGCAGGCCCCCGTTCGGAAAAAAAGCGAAGACTGCGCACGACATGGAACGCGAATACCGCATGCTCAAGGCCCTGAAGCCCGTGTTCCCCTACTCCCCGGAGGCCCTGCTCTATTGCGAGGATCAGTCGGTCATGGGCTGTTCGTTTTATGTCATGGAGCGCCTCAAGGGTATCATCCTCCGCAAAAACCTCCCCGAGGGCATGACGCTGTCAACCGCCGATGCACGGTCCTTATGCACCAGCATGATCGAGGTTATTCACAAGCTCCACTCTGCAGACTACAGGAAGATCGGCCTCGCCGATTACGGGAAGCCCGAGGGATACGTACAGCGCCAGGTCGAGGGGTGGAGCACGCGCTACCGCGATGCGAAGACCCCCGATTCAAAAGATTTCGAGGCCGTGATGCTCTGGCTCCATGATCACATACCTCCGGACACCACCACACCGGGGATCATCCACAACGATTTCAAATTCTACAACTTGGTGCTGAACACGGACAAAACCCTCTAGAAAATCG
>JBFZEZ010000389.1:0-3015 GCA_041306585.1 Spirochaetota bacterium
GGGGGGCAACTACTGGGAGAAAAAACGTTTATGCTGACTGCTCATTGAGGATTTTCGCTTATTGCAAAATATCGATGTCACAGCTCAGGTTCCATGATCACGATCTTATTTCTTTTTAAAAAATCATTAAATCCATATACCCTCTTTCCCGTTATGCGCATGTCGATTGCCCGGACAGGGCAATTATTGACGCATCCCATGCATGCTATGCAGGTGCCGGTTTCGATCGCATGACGTTCGAGGCTGATCGATGATGTCGGGCATTTTTCAACGCAGGTACCGCAGTCGATGCATTTTTTTTCATTGATACCATGCCTGTGTATCAATAGCTTATATGCTTTAACCAGGAAGGCGCCCCTGATCAATTCACTAAAATTGAATTCTTTTTTTACGACAGAAGTTGTGCCTGCAGCAACAGAACCGAGGACATCAGACGCGAATTGCCGCACCTTCGCATATGTCTCTTTATCGGGTTTGTCGCGATATTTAAGAATACGTTTTTCATAACCGAGTGACCATGTCGGGGCGAATGTGGACATATTCCCGAAGGACGCGATCCCGGCAGGCACCCCGCCTTTTGCAGTCAGATACCTTAAAACATGAAAAGCTGTGTTAAATTGATTATCCCCGGGCCCCCCGAAGGTTGAATAGGCGGCGACCGGAATGCCATCAATAGACGAAAGGGACTCCAGCCAGGATATGACGTTACCGGGAACATCCAGATAATGCACCGGCACACCCATAAAAATAATATCATATGCCCCTATCGCAGCCCTGTCGAATTCGCGAATGTCGTTTGCCCGTACGGCCAGTCCCCGCTTTTCAAGGGTCCGTGCTATGAGTTTTCCGTAACGCTGCGTATGGCCGGTCTGGCTATAGTAAAGGACCAATGCATTTTTCGGGATGTTTGTTTTCATGATTTTGTTTTTCACTATCAATTCATCTTTGGCGCAACCGGGCAGGGCAAGTGATGCAGTACTTGCGGCGCATACAGAAAGAAATTTTCTGCGGTTTAACATATCGATACTATTTGACTGCGCCATTATGCCCCCTGCGCCCCCTCTACCATTTCTTGAATCGCCAGAAGAGCATGAAGCAGATGACCGATGCCAGGGCCATTGACATGATTATCCAGAAAGCATAGGGATTGGCTGAAAGGGGGATTTTCACATTCATGGAGAAAGCGCTTACCACCAGCGTCGGCACCATGATCCCGATGGTAATAATGTTCAAGGTTTTCATTAAAATATTAAGATTGTTGCTTACGATCGACACGCGGGCATCCATGAGACCGGCAAGGATGTTTGAATAAATCTCGGCCTGTTTGAAACACTGGCTGTTCTCGATGATGATGTCATCTATCATCTCTATGTTGTCATCAGTTAAGCCGATTTTCACAGCGCTGTTTTTCAGTCGCTCTATCACGAAATTATTCGAATTAATGGCGTTCAGGTAATACACCAGGCTCTTTTCAAGGGTAAACAGGTTGATCAGGTACTTGTTTTTCATCGAAGTGTTGATCTTTTCCTCGAGTGAGTCGGATACCATGTTGATCACCTTAAGGTGATCGAGATAATGATGGATATTCCGGTATATGAGCTTCAGGGCAACGTCCTGCAATGATGTGACGCGGGTAAACATTTTACCCTCGAAAAATTTCAAGTCTTCGGATATGACAACAATAAGGCGTTCCTTGAAAAGAAAAATACCGAAGGAAGACACCAGAAAGAGAAACTGGTCCCCTCCTGAATAGTTCTTCGGCCTTTTAAAGATGAGGGCCACATGGCCCGGTTCGAACTCGATCCTCGATAGTTCATCCGGGTCAAGGGCGGATGACAACGTATGCTCGTCAAGACAGAACTCATCTATCAATACGCGCCGTTCTGTATCATCAGGGTTGATATAGACAAAAATTTCTCCACCGGAATCAGCCTCAATAATTTTTCCATCGATTCTTTTGTAATTTCTAATCATAGTTGATACTCTTATCTTTAGTATTATAACAGAAAAAATAAACTACTGTAAAGCATTTTTTCATGGTCGATGAAAATGCTCACATTAAAATGAGGTAACAGGTGAATTTTCAAGGTTAATGTGACTTTGCAACCACATAGCATAATCATACCCGCGTGTGCAAGTATAAATTACTGCGGGGCCCCTCCTCCGGGAATTACATAGATATTACCCGCTGAAAATGAATAGTTACTATATAATCGGATCGTATATTCAAAAAGTAGTTGAATTACAATATGTTATTTAAATAATATACGGCATATGAAAAACGTCTGTGTTTATTGCTCCTCAAGCGATGCGGTTGATCCCCTGTACTTCACGGCTGCCGGAGAACTGGGCCGTCTGTTGGCTGTCGAAGGGTATACCCTTGTCTTCGGCGGGACCAATGTCGGGCTTATGGGGGAGCTTGCGCGCTCTGTACACCTGCATGGGGGGAGAGTCATAGGGGTCATCCCGCAGATAATCCGGGATAGGGGGATTGCATTCGATGACGCAGATGAGCTCATCACTACTGCCGATCTCCGGGAACGGAAAGCAATTATGGAATCACAATCTGACGCCTTTATCGCAATGCCGGGGGGGTTCGGCACACTGGAAGAAATACTCGAGGTGATCACCCTCAAACAACTCGGGCTTCACGCCAAACCCGTGATCTTTCTCAATACCCATAAATTTTATCACACCTTTAACGTCTTTCTTGAAGAGCTTATAATAAAAAGACTAACAAAACCCGCCTACCGAAAGTTATATTATTTTGCCGCGGAACCAGCGCTGGCGTTATCGTATCTAAAAAATTATCAGCCGGTCGAGCTTGAAAGCAAATGGTTTTGACGTTTTACACGATCAATTCATGCAAAATTAATTTCCTACCTCAATTCATAGTAACAGGTCATTTTCAACGGGTAAATATCCATGTCATTCCCGTGAAGACGGGAATCCATTCTCGCTAGACGCGAAATTAAGGATCCCCGCCTGCGCGGGGATGACATAGGGTCGCTGAGT
>JBFZEZ010000390.1:0-3123 GCA_041306585.1 Spirochaetota bacterium
TCGTTCGCCAAACCCCCATTTTTCTGAACTATATTGTACTATAACCGATCGCTTTATTCCGGCAAGTACCATGGTATAAATTTTAAAAATCCGTTCATGCATTTCCGCTCGTGTTGCTCTCACTCTCTAAAAACCGTCCTTATATGTGGATTTAAACATTATAATGGTATATAGTTGATATACTATATACTGTTATGCTATTTCGGGAAATTTTCCGTCTGCTATGTCATACAGCACCGAGGCCTTTAAAAATTTCTCGGAAGCCGGCTTGTAAATCCGCTTCATGAATGCATGTTTTTCGCTGTTGGTGTTAAATACAAAGGTGAGATAATAATCGTCTTTTTCTACCTGATGTGTAGTGCCGTTCTCATTGTCAACTTTGACCTTCTCCCGGTGGTCTTTCTTTGCCTGCTTGATCGCCTCGATGTCAGCAAGCGCCTTTTTCTGTTCTTTCGTCTCTGAAAAAATTTCAGAGACCTGGTCGAAATTGTCCGTGCTTGCAAAAATGTAATCCAGATCAAGCTTATCAAATCCAAGGTCATGCATGAAATCAATGTCCGGATGGACCTCTTTCAGCGCAACGAGCAGGTCATTATCCCACTCCCCCTGCACTGAAGGATTATTCAACACGATATTGATTTTGACTTCATCTTCCTCGGGAACATCAATACCCGCAACAGTCAGTTCATAATCAGTGGAACGATTGAGGTCATCCAGTATCCCGAGCCGCTGATGGCCCCCGACCACGTTTCCCGTCCTCCGGTTCCACACGATCGGCACGACCATGCCATGCTGTTTAATCGCTTTTTTGAGTTTTTTCCGTGCATCATCACTGATTTTACGGGGATTGTATTCAGCCCCGCGCAGTGCGTTTCGATGGATGGTGAGTATTTCAAAGGTTTCAAAAGAGTTAGGATGAGATGTCATAGGCGCGAATCAGCTCCGCTTCAATCATGGGATACATTCTTTTTACTTTCTGGTAATCTTCCGGATAATTGTTATACAGCCACACGAGCGATGGCCCTTCAAAAAAATTGATGTCCCTGAAACCCACACTGTATTCCGGCGGCAGGGGGAGTTTCTGCTTTTTCAGGTAGTTCATGACATCCCGTTCATTCCAGTCAGAGAGCGGAAAAAGCCGTTTAAATTTACGCTCGAATCCGTCGCACACTGAGAGCTGGCCCCGCCGCTGCAACGACTCGTTTTTCCGGTATCCGAATGCGATATAACTCACGTCATATTTTTTCCGCATCGCAAGTTCAATATCCCCCTGGCTTAACTTTGTAACCTCACGGGTGCTGTTGATAAAGGTATTATTTTTAAACAGGGCAGCGGTGTCCGGGAGCGGATACTGATCAATCGTGATCCCGTAGCGCTCCTCGTAATAGCGCAAAAACCGTTCACGGTATCCGAGTCCGGGAACAGAATACAAATGCACCGCGTGAACAATCGGAATAAAACGCGCACACAGGTCAAGTGTGGCGATTGAATCTTTCCCGGTTGAGAAAAACACAATTACCTCACCAACCTCTGCGGCGGCTGTGCGTATGACCTTATACAGGTCTTTCATTACCTGAGAACCCTGCCCTGCCCGGTGGACCGGTTAGAGACCAGGGCACGGGGAGCGTTTCCCGGACGAAATCGTCCGGTTCTGGTAAAGGCACCTGTGGTTCTGGATGAATCATTTGGCATTGTGTAGTATTACCTCCGTGCGTGTATGTGGATCGGCAGCTCACACTCAAAGAGCTTAAGTCTGCCTTTGATATATAAAAACGGTCGTTCAAACATGACCGGATTAGCAAGTATCCAATGATATTGATCAGGTGCGGCAAACGGTGAATCACTGTTTCGTATGACATCGACCAGTTCAACAGTGCCGATTATTGCCTGACTTTTGAAATATGGATCATTGCTCTGGAGTGATGGATTATATTTTTTGATAAGTTCATATTCTTTCCGGTACACCTCGCCTTTTTCCGTGAGAAAAAATTCGTTTTCCTCTCGGTCAAAACCGAGTAAGGTATGGTCTTCGGTGATGACCGGATAACCGTCCGCATCGTCATAGATTGAGTCAAATTCAGCATGTATTTTTAATATATCAGCATAGTCACGGACATAGCAGTGTGCAGCGGCATCACCGCTGGAATGAATGTAGAGTGTGCCGCGATAATTGTTTGTCCATGTGCGGTTCTCTACATCCTTAATTCCGGCGACAATCAGATAGCTGATTGGATTTATGATTGATAGACAGGTTACTTTCATAATTTTTACGCTTTTTTGCGTACTATTCATTCATTTTCTACGCGTCAACACAATTCCATCTTTTCAAAAAATTTTTTATACGCCGTGTCAATTTTCTGAAAAGATTCAAGCACTTGATCATCGGTCTGCCATGCTTTCAGATAAAATATACTTCGGCGCTCAATTCCAAGCCGGTCACAGATAAGGTAAGTCAAAATTTCTGCTTCCTGTTCTGAACGCATACGCGATTCCTTTTCAAGATGATGACCAAGCAGCGCGTGTGCCAGCTCATGAACGAGCGTACCGGTGTTTTCAACCTCACTGTGAATGGCATTCAAAAAAATAATGCCGTCACCGGTGAGTTTTCCGCCAACTGAATACGGCAGATCAATAAAATCCACTGGAAAGGAGAGTTGATAGGCACATTCAACCAGATCATCGATGTATACTTTCGAATATGTCGTGAGTGCTCGCGGAGGCAATTCATCACCTTCTGTGTCTCGGTAATCGAAAACCGGCACGCTTTTAAAGCCATATACCTTATTTTTGATTGTTTCCTCTGATGTTTTTTCATCTTTTTCATCTTCTAATGCAATGTTCCGTATTTTTGGTGCCAGTATCCATATAGCCTTTGCGCCTTTTTTAACGGTGCGGTTTAGCTTTTTCCATTGCATAAATCCTTTCACATTGACCGCACCTTCAAAAAAAAGGATCATCCGGTTATTGACTGAATACTCATGGAAAAGTTTAAGTTTTTCTACAAACATACATAAATCATCAGACGACATGTTGCGTACTTCGCAGAGAATCTTTTCAATTTTTTTCAGGTTCTCTTGTGTAATCTCTTGATTTTTCATATTTACAATACCTCCGATAAATTAC
>JBFZEZ010000391.1:0-4446 GCA_041306585.1 Spirochaetota bacterium
GCTCTTCCGATCTTTAGAAGCAATAGTGTAGCAAATAGAGAGTTTCGGGTAATTTTTAAAATCTTCATCTTGATCCTCCATTTTTTATTATTTAAAATCTATTAAATTATTATCAAAATGAAAGAGCTCAATCTATTCAATATCTGAGTAATCAGAAAATGAATTGCGCTGACAGGATGATTTTAGTGGTTAAGAAATATTTGAAGGCGGTTGCGGAAGATGTGGTTTTGCAGGTAATTGCGGCAGGGAGGCGCAGATACGGACTTTTTATTAAATAGTATAATGCTGAAGATATGATTTGTTTTATTTCAGCATTCCCCGTGATCTTTGTGAGTTTCGCGGTTTATCTTTTCGACGGCTCACTTGGGATAAATCATGCGAGCATTTCACTCATTTCTTTGTCCTTGGCCGACCAGAAAGAATTCAGCCACTCATTGAAACGGGCGCGGAAATCTTCATCGTCAAAGTAGTTTCCAATTTGGGTATTACTAATCGGAAGGACTTTTATGTTTATCTTTATTTTTGTTTTTACACTGCATAAAAACTGCCAGAAGGTTTCAACTCCGTCAGGATACGCGATCGTGACGTCTACTATGCTGTGGAGATATTCTCCGAGCGCGGAAAGCACATATGCGATACCTCCTGATTTTGGTTTCAGCAGGTTTTTATACGGCGATAGCTGCTTTTTATGTTTTTCAATCGTGAAGCGCGTCCCTTCAACGAAATTCATCACTGAAACAGGAATGGATTTGAATTTTTCGCAGGCTTTTTTCGTGATCTCAAGGTCTTTTCCCCTGAGGTGCGGTTTCTTTTTAAGAAAGGCATCCGAATAGCGCTTCATAAAAGGGAAATCAAGAGCCCACCACGCTGTGCCGAGTACTGGCACCCATATAAGTTCCTTTTTAAGAAAAAATTTTAAAAACGGGATTTTTTTATACAATGTTTTTTGAAGGACTACGATATCGACCCATGTCTGGTGATTCGATATCACAAGGTACCATTCATTGTTTTTTAAATTTTCCAGGCCTGTGATGTCCCATTCAATTTTTTTAATAATCTTGAGGCCGATGTTGTTGCAGAAAATCCAATTATTTGCTATGCCGTTCAGGATCTTATCAAAAATTTTTTTCAATTTGTTGAATCGAAAAACAGCTTTTAGAAAAGCGAAGAAAAAAAGCGGCGTACACCAGAATATTGTATTTAATGATAAAAATATTATTGATATGATCCCTTTAACGGGGCCCGGCAGAAAACTTAGCATGATGAGCTCCAATTGTTAGTTATTTCTTAAGTCAAATGTAATAAACACCTCTTGTTTCGTCAAGGCGGTTTATATAAGTATGATAAAAATAAAGCCCCGCTGTTTCCGGCGGGGCTTTAATGTTAAAGTCGCATTTGCAATATTACTTAAAAGGCGTTTTCAGGTAAATCAATAACGCTCCTGTCGCTGCTAAGCGCTTTTTTCTTGTTTCCATGTACTTCCGGCAATACATTAAACGCGAAAAAATTGGCCGATGCGATCTTGCCGGCATAAAATGCCGCATTGTCGTTATTTGTTATTACCTTTTTTTTCGAGGCGTCATCGCCTGCTCCCGCTTCTTTGTATATGGCGTTCAGTTTTTCGGACGCAACCTTTGCCTGCCATAAAAGCAGCCATGATATTATTACGTGGCCGAGGCTCATTAAAAATGTAACAGAATGGGAAAGCGCCATTTCAATCTGCCCGCCCATGCTCAGCCCGCCGAGGTGCATCGCTATCTCGGACGCTATGTCCTTCGCAGAGGCCAGTTCCTTGCATGCCGCTCCAATGGCAGGGTTGGATTCGTTTTCAGCGGCGAATTTTTTCATGTCTTCAAGCAGGCCCATGAAAATCGCCCCCTTCTTCATCATGAGTTTTCTTCCGAGAAGGTCCATTGACTGAATTCCGTTAGTTCCTTCATATATAGAAGCGATTTTCTGGTCTCTCATATACTGCTCAATCGGGTAGTCCTTCGTTGCGCCGTAGCCGCCGCAAACCTGGATCGCAATTTCGCACAGCCTGAAAGCCATATCAGAGCAGTATGCCTTGCAGATGGGGGTCATCAATTCAGCCCTGTACTGGCTCGCTTTTTTCTCCTCTTCGTTTGGCAGGTTGTGTCCCAGGTCAAGAAGATATGAATTGTAATATAAAAGAGCACGCATCCCTTCAGTGTATGACTTGATAGTTAGAAGCATTCTCCTTACATCAGGATGATGCATGATTGACACTGACGGCGCGTTAGGGTCTTTCATTGTTTTAATATCCTGACCCTGGATGCGTTCTTTGGCAAAATCGAGAGCGTTGAAATACGCGCCGGAGGACGCCCCGATGGACTGGATGCCGACCTCTATTCGTGCTTCATTCATGAGCTGGAACATGTTGTTGATCCCTTCATTTTCCTTGCCTATTATGTAGCCGTAGCATTGACCGTTGTCGCCAAAGCTAAGAGTGCAGGTCGCGGAGCCGTGAATGCCTATCTTTTCCTCAATGCCGACGCATGTCACGTCGTTAAATTCGCCTATTTCCCCGTTGTCTTTCAGTCTGTATTTCGGGACCGCGAAAAGGGTCAATCCCTTCGTCCCCGAGGGCGCTCCCTCTATGCGGGCCAGAACCGCATGAACTATATTCTTAACAAGGTCATGTTCGCCGGATGTTATAAACTGCTTTGTTCCGGCAATCAGGTAATGGTCGCCCGCTTTTTTCGCCGTTGTCTTTGATGCTCCGACGTCGGAACCGGCTTCAGGCTCGGTGAGGCACATCGATCCGCCGAATTCGCCGGTATACATTCTGTACATATATTTTTCTTTCAGTTCTTCAGAGCCGAACACCTCAAGCAGATGGCCGCCGCCGTATGAGAAAACCGGATAGCTGTTGAAGCTGAAATTCGCGCCCATGAAGAATTCCTTCGCCGGAAGAGAGGCGACTTCAGGCAATCCCTGGCCGCCTACATCGGGAGAGCTCGTGAGGTTCACCCATCCCAGTTCGCAGTATTTTTTATATACCTCGTGAAAGCTGGGCGGTACAAAAACCTTGCCGTTTTCAAACCTGCATCCGATTTCGTCGCCTTCTTTGTTCACAGGCGCCAGTTCCTGCTCCGCGAATTTCGCGGCCTGGTCGATTACCATGTTAATGGTTTCAACGTCGAATTCCTTGAATTTCGGGAAACTGAAAAGTTTATTGATTTGAAGCATTTCCCATAAAATAAATTTTGCGTCCCTTACGTTTGCACGATACTCTGTTGCGCTCATAATTTTATCCTTTTTAAATATGATTTTTTGATTTTTAGCTATCTGCTGTAAGCTAAAAATTAATATGGCTATTTTTTTTAAAAGGAGATTATATCTTGAATATCTCCTTAACCATTTCCTCCACAAGGCCAATATTATCATCATAATATTTGGATTCCGGACTGGGCTTGATTCGTCCTGCCATTGTTGAAACGGCCGCCGCCCGGATGTGTTCAGCAGTTACTTCCTTTTTGCTTTCAAGCCAGGCAAAGGCCTGCGACTTCTCATAAAGCGCCAGGGCCGCTCGCACCGACGCGCCCTGGTCCATCTCCTTGTTCCATGGTTCTTCCCTTGTGGCGCGAACCAGGTTTACAAGCCGCTCGAGAATGTTATCACCGAGCGAAACTCCGTCGATTTTTTTACCGTATTTTACAAGGATTGTCCTCTCCTGTTCGGCTGTTTCCGGGTATGTCATAGTTACAACGTCAAACCTGTCAAGAAGGACATCCGACAATTCCTCAACCCCGGCATGCTCCCTCGGGTTCATGGTGGCGATCATAAGAAAATTAGCCGCGTAGTCAACGTCGTATGGCCCTATTGTGGCTGTATGTTCTTCGAGCACCTGCAGAAGGGCGTTCTGAAGCTTTTCCGGTATGCGGTTGAGCTCATCAAAAAATATAATGCCGCGGTTCCCCTTGAGCAGCTTTCCGGGTGTAAAAGCCCTCCAGTCATGTGGCCCGAATTTAAAGGCCATGGTGGGATCGATATCGCCGAGAAGGTCCTCGGTCGTAAGATCCGGGCTGCCCTGAATTCTCACAAAGCGCTCGGAGCCTGATATTGAAACCGATTTCAGCTTTTTCCCCTCTTCCAGTTTGGCCATGCATGCAGGGCATACCGGCGACTTCGGATCGCAGTGGAACGGGCAGTCTTCAACCGCTTCAACCGCCGGCAGGATCGCCGCGAGGTTTCTCGCAAGGGTCGTTTTCCCTACGCCGGGAGGCCCCTCTATGAGAACGTGGTGCCCGGCGAGAACGGAAGCCAGAATGGCTTTTTTTGCGTCTGTCTGGCCCATTATAACATCAAGCGGGTCCTTGCCAGATTTAAGATATTTTTCCAGAGTTTCCTGCAATCCCTCAACAATCATTGTAAGCCTCTACTCTTAAGATTTTAAATTTGATCTTATAGACATGTATTGAGAAC
>JBFZEZ010000392.1:0-7652 GCA_041306585.1 Spirochaetota bacterium
CGGTAAATACCGCATCACGGCTTGAAGGCCTCAACAAGCGGTTGAATACCACTGTTCTGATATCGCAGGAGTCGCTGGCCTCATTGAAGGACCCCGGGAAATATCAGGTCAGGGACCTCGGGCTTCAACGAATACGGGGGAAGATCGAACAGCTGCATGTCAATGAAATCATACTCCAGCCTCAAGTGCACAGTTGACCGTCGGTATTTTTTTAATCCTTGACTTTACAATTATCACTAAATAATTTTGTCCAAATTATTCATAGGAGCTTTTTTATGGCATTAGCGAAAGACGGCGACATGGTTCGGGTCCACTACACCGGGACCCTCAATGACGGTACGGTGTTCGATTCTTCCCGTGAAAGGAAGCCTCTTGAATTCACACTGGGCTGCGGGCAGGTGATCCCCGGTTTCGACAAAGGGATCGTCGGCATGGAAATCAACCAGACAAAGTCAATAAACATTCCCGCAGTCGAAGCATACGGTGAACGCAATGATCAGCTGATTATAAATATATCACGGGATGAACTCCCCCCCGAAATCCAGCCTGAAATCGGGATGCAGCTTGAGATGATGCATCCGAGCGGTCAGAAAATAATCGTATCAATATCGAATTTCACCGATGAATACATATCCCTGGATGGAAATCATCCCCTGGCGGGGAATGACCTCAATTTCGACATTGAGCTTGTTGAGATAGTTGCATAGTAATTTGTGACGGCACAGCCATCATGGTTGTGTCCTATCGATATCTGTCATTTATCATTAGTAATATCCGGCCGGACAGTCTGCGATATCGGCTCATAACAGGAATTTCTCAAATATAGGGGGCAAATCTGCTGTAAAATTTATAAATTCTAATCCCAAGGAGAAGAGCAATGAGCCAGTTTACAGGAAAATCTATTCCGGCAACCTTTCAAAATAATGCTATCAAGCTTAAAGACAAGCCTTACGCAGCCTACAAAAAAGATGGTAAATTTATTGACATCTCATGGGGCGAGATGCAGAAAATGGTTAACAACCTTTCATATTTCCTTTTGTCAAAAGGAATACAGAAGGGAGACAAGGTGGCTATTTTCGCAGCTAACCGCTATGAATGGCACATGGCTGCTCTTGCTATCACATCAATCGGTGCGGTTGATGTTCCGGTATATGCAACCAACACGCCGGAAGAAACCCACTATGTATTGGAACACTCAGATGCTAAACTCTGTTTTGCCGGGTCAAACCAGCAGCTTGAGTTTTCTCTCAAATTCAGGGATAAACTCCCCCTTGTGCAGGAATACATAATTTTTGACGATTACAGCGGAAACGCCTCAGGAGTAAAAACACTCAAACAGGCTCTCAGCGAGGGAGAAGCAAAACCGGCCGCGGATGAACTCAGCTCCAGAATAAACGGCATTCGGGGAGATGACCTCAGTACTATTATCTACACATCAGGGACAACAGGTAATCCGAAAGGAGTTATGCTGACACACCTGAACTTGTATTCAAACGTTGCATACACATTTGAAGATCTTGAAAAGAAAAATAAAGAAAAATATTGTCTAACAGAAAATGATATATATTTATCATTTTTACCCCTGTCTCACTCACTTGAGAGAACAGCCGGTTTTCATGGAGCTATTGTTTCAGGAGCCAAGACCGCTTTTGCCAAGGAGATTTCAACTATTCTTGAAGACCTCACCCTTGTAAGACCAACAATAATCATCTGTGTACCCAGGATATACGAAAAGATCCGCGCAGCAGTACTCGGAAAGGTTGCCCTGGCCCCGGGAAGCAAAAAAGCCATATTCGGCTTCGCTTTAAGGCAGGCCGAAAAGGGACTTCCGAAAATATGTAAAGATCTTCAGCCTTCAGGCTTTAAATATAAACTTGCCGACAAACTGGTATTTTCTAAACTCAAGGCTACTCTCGGAATGGACCGTCTTCGTTTAGCAATATCAGGCGGGGCCCCTCTTTCAGTTGCTGATGCAGATTTTTTTATCGGTATGGGGCTTAATATTCTTGAAGGCTTCGGCTTAAGCGAGACAACCCCCATATTAACTTTTAACCGTCCATGGGATATCAGACCAGGTTCATGCGGTCAGGCAATTAAAGAGACATCTCTGAGGATTGCAGATGACGGAGAACTTCAGGTCAGGGGAACCCAGGTTATGGCGGGCTATTACAAGAATGAAGATGCCACCAAAGAGGCTTTCACCAATGACGGATGGTTCAGAACAGGAGATGTTGCTACCATCGACAATGAGGGCTTTCTCAGAATTACCGGCCGCATAAAAGATATCATTGTTACTGCCGGCGGAAAAAATATTTCTCCCCAGAATATTGAAAATAGCGTTAAGGATTCACGCTATATCGAGCAGATGGCTGTTATCGGTGACAAGCGCAAGTTTCTCTCAGCTCTTATTGTTCCGGCATTCCCTGAACTTGAAGCATGGGCAGGACAGCAGGGCATAACGTTCAGTAATTCCGAAGAGCTTCTCAGTAACCCGCAGATTATTGCATTCATCAAAAAAGAGATCGATGAGCGCACAGCTCAATTTGCAAGGGTTGAGCAGATAAAACAGTTTACCCTTATCAAAGCTGAGTGGACCCAGGAGACAGGCGAGCTTACTCCTACACAGAAGGTTAAGAGAAAGGTTATCACTGAAAAATATGCTTCTCAGATTGAGGCAATGTACAAGGGAGAATCAGGCGACTAAAAAATTCTAAACAGCTTTTAAAAAAAAGAGGAGCGGTATGCCGCGCCTCTTTTTTTTTAAAGCTGTTCACCGGAATAAAGAGGGAAATATCGCCGGTCCCTTGATCGTTTCGTCAACTCAGTTTTTAAAAGCTGTATTCACCAGGGACGATTCCAGAGACTCACGTATTCCTGGATATGAAAACGTGAACCCCGCATCGATCAGCCTTTTCGGAAACCCCCTCTGACTCGAAAGGAGGAATGCTTTCCCCATCTCCCCCCCGAATATTCTAACCGCCAGGGCGGGTATACGCAGCCACGAGGGTTTTTTCAATATTGATGCGGTTGTTTCAGCGAATTCCCTGAATGGGACAGGGTTTTCGGATGTAAGGTTGAACGGGCCGCTGAGGTCGTTCCGTTTGAGCAGGAACTCGATAGCGCGGATCTCGTCATCGATGTGGATCCAGGGAAACCATTGTCTGCCTGTTCCCGGATAGCCCCCGAGGTAGAGTTTGAAAGGGAGAACTGCTTTATCCATGAGACCGCCGTTTCTTCCGATAACTGGCGCTGTTCGGATAACGGCGACCCGTACCCCCAAATCCTCCGCCTGCCTGACGGAGTCTTCCCAATCCCTGCAGACATGCGCAAGGAAATCGTCACCCGGCGGAGAATTTTCATCCAGGATGTCATCACCGCGGGACCCGTAATATCCCATGGCTGATGCCTGGATGAGGACTTTCGGTCTGACGTGTGCCAGCTGTATCGCTTCAATGACCGCTTTCCCGGCATTGAGCCTGCTTCGGCGTATGAGTTTTTTTTTCGATGAGGTCCATATGCCCGACGCTATATTGTCACCGGCAAGATTTATTATGGCATAGGCCCCGTTGGCATACGCCTGCCATCTTTCATGGGATACAGCGTCCCACCTGACCATGGTAATCCCACCGACGATTGTTCCGGAAGCACCCCGCGTAAGGCCCACTACCTCGTATCCCGCGGTGGATAGTTTTTGCGCAAGCATCCTCCCGATATATCCCGTGACCCCTGTAATGATGACCCGTTTTTTCATCGATTTTTCCTTTTATGTAATTTTCAGAAGTGAATACGCCCATACGATAAACAGAGCGCCTGGCGAACCAATTATGGGACCTTACGTTACCATCCACGATGCTGATCGCGACAAACTACATTGACCAGGGTATTATATGGCCCATAACGCACCACCTTTTTTAATGGTTAGTTCGGCGCCGCATGAAAAAGTTAATTTTTTCCGTCGAAGAATTCCTGTATAATTTTCCGTGTTAATGCCGGTTTTTCCATTGGTATAAGATGGCCCGCGCCGCTGATCAGGCGGTATGAACCGTTGGGAAAAAGAGACGCTGCTTTTTTAAGATCGATGAAGGGACGATTTTCGCTCTTTTCCCCTTCGATGACGAGTGTTGGGGTGGTGATCCCCGGGAGGAGGGGCCATGGATTCCTGTGGCTCCCCCCCATGAAAAGGGATGCTTCCTTCACCGGGGGGCAGGCGAGAGTCAGAGCCCCTGTTTTATCAGGGACCATTCCATATTGAATGTACATATCGAGCATTTCTTCATCCCATACTTTGAACAATTGCTTTGATTTAAGGTAGCGACGCGCTGTTTCTTTGTCTTCCCAGTAATTTTTTCTTTTGATGGCTTTTGCTGCCAGGGGATGTTGTTCAACTTTTAAGTCCGCAGTGTAAACTCCATCAGGTAAGAATATTGGTTCTATGAGAATGATTTTTTCGGCATATGGCCCGTGATATGCTTCGATTAAGGTGGTGACAGTTGCCCCCATCGAGTGCCCGACAAAGAAGGGGCGATCAATTTTTAAAACGCGGCAAAACTCATGAATATCATCCGCGAGGATCATCCAGTGCAGGCCCCCATTTTCAGGGGATGAGGTCCGGTGATCAGAAAAATATGGAATCAGCACCTTATATCGGGGGGCGAACTCACGGGCGATCGGGTGCCATATCCATGGTGAAAAACCGGTTGCATGGAGGAAGATGATGGTCGGGCCGTCCCCGGGGTAATAAAGGTATTCCAAGGTCGCATCGCCGATTTCCTGGCGGTGAATATCAGGTGTTAATGGGCTGCTCATGTCATACTCCGGTTTAACATCTTCATTGAAAGAAAGAATAACATTTCTTATATATAACATTATGTTTTCCAATTATTGGCAAGAATTTTTTTTAATTATACAGCATATTCAACTGATCGTGTGAAACATACCCTAGCAGACGATTTAAATTTAAGACCCGGTTTTTTATAGGCCTGGAACTGCCGATAAAAAAAATCATTGTTAATCCCGCATTCCATTTCATGCATGTCCACGATCAAAGCGATCCCCTGCAGGCCAGCGGTTTCAGCATCGGCATCGGATATGTTTTTTTTTAATTATCGTAACCGCTGAGAATGAGGGTTTATTTTCAGGTGATTTTACTAGTATCTGCAAAATGCCTTAAATTGTAGTAGACAATTTTTTTTAAATATGCACATAATTAATTCAAATTGAGAATAATATTTAGTTCGTAATTCATGATATGCCTTCCCCTGCAGGGGCGGGCATATGATATTGGAAATAGAATGATAATGGTGCATTTCACATGAATCATGAAAAGACATTACATGACGATCCCTATCGCATTCTCATTGAAGATATCAATGATGTCATTTTTGCTGTTGATGAAAATGGAATTTTTACATTTATCTCCCCAATAATAGAAGAATTGATGGGGTATACACCCGGAGAGGTCCTGGGTCGTCATTTCTTTGATTTCGGGGTCCCCGATGAATTCGAACGGGCTGTTGCTAATTTCAATCTGCTGGCGTCGGGGGAACGGCATGAAAATGAATATTGCATGCTTTCAAAGGCAGGCAAACGGGTGTGGTTACGCGCCTCCTCGCGCCCGATATTTATTGACGGCAGGTTCAGCGGGGCGCGCGGCATATTAACGGATATAACAGCCCGCAAACAAATTGAAAACCAGCTGCAGGAGATGCAGTCAATCCTTGAAGCCCGGGTGATGGAAAGGACAGAAGAACTCGCGCTCATCAATGTGGCGCTTGAGGAATCTGAAGACCGTTACCGGGCCCTGTTTTACCAATCACCGATCGGTATTTTTATTTACAACACGAACCTCATTGTCATCGACTGCAATGATCAGTTTGCAGGCATTATGCAGTCAAAAAGAGACGCCATTCTCGGGGTTGACCTGCAATCTATGCGGGAAGAAATAATTATCCCGAAATTACTCGAGGCCCTTAATGGAACAGCACAATTTTACGAAGGGAGCTATCGTGCCACAACTAGCGATGCTTTTCTAAGGGTCAACTTTTCCATAAGTCCGCTGCGCAATACAGCAGGATCGGTTATCGGGGGGATCGCTGCCGTTGAAGATATCACCGAACGGTGGCATGTTGAGCAGGCCCTCAGGGAGAGCGAGGAGCGCTACAGAATTATATCAGAGCACACCGGCCAGATGCAATACGACTGGGATATCTCGTCAGGGAAATTATTATGGAATGGGGCGATTGAAAGGATAACAGGATTCTCCCCGCGGGAGTTCAGGTCAGTGGACATGAAAAAATGGGAGGAGATGATCCATCCTGAAGACCGTAAAGAAATAATCGAGGCCCTCAATCTGGCGGTGAGGAAGGGGCGTAAATTTTCACGCGAATATCGTCTTGTCACCAGCGACGGGTCATACCGGCATATCGATGACAGCGGCGCTTTTATAAAGGACGAAAACGGGAAAGCCTATCGTATGCTTGGCAGCATGAAGGACGTAACTGAACGGCACGAGGCTGAGGAGCATCGGCGCATGTTTGAGGTCCGCATGCAGCACACACAGAAGCTCGAGAGCCTTGGGGTGCTTGCCGGCGGGATCGCGCACGATTTTAATAATCTTCTCATGGGGATAATGGGGCATGCCGATCTTGCCCTGCTTGACATTCCTCCTGATTCAAAGGCACGGGAAAGCATTCAGGAAATTTTGCACATCTCCCGGCGGGCGGCTGACCTTTCACGCCAGATGCTCGCGTATTCGGGGAAGGGACGCTTTGTGATCGAATCTATCGATATGCGTGATATTGTGCGAGAAATGGCGAGCATGATTGATGTTTCGATTTCCAAGAAAGCGAATCTTTCGATCACGTATCCCGAGACGCTCCTCTTGATCGAGGCTGATGCTTCACAACTTCGTCAGATCATCATGAATCTTATCATCAACGCTTCGGAGGCCATCGGGGACGCGAATGGAAAGATAACGGTTACTATGGGGAGCGTTGAGTGTACTCGCGCAGATTTTTCAAGTATCATGCTGAACGACGAACTTATGGAAGGGGTATATGTCAGTTTAATGGTCGCTGATACCGGGCAGGGAATGGATGAAGAGACCAGGGCCCGTATATTTGATCCTTTTTTTACCACCAAATTCACAGGGCGCGGCCTTGGGCTTGCCGCGGCCCTCGGGATAGTCCGCGGTCATAAAGGGTCGATCAGTGTTGAGAGTTCACCGGGGAAAGGATCGACATTCACGGTGCTTCTTCCTGCTTCTGAACGGCGCAGAAAAAAGAGGAAAAGGCCGGTTCAAGACAACCACGATTGGCAGGGGAACGGTACAGTTCTCCTGGTGGATGACGAGGAATCTGTAGTCCGCATATCGTCGCTCATGCTTGAGCGGATCGGTTTTGATGTCATCACTGCTGCAAACGGCAGTCGTGCGATCGATATTTTCAGGGAAAAAGAAGGGGAGATTGACTGCGTCATACTGGATCTGACCATGCCTGATTTGGACGGCGAGCAGACCTTTGCTGTCATTCAAACAATCAATGAAAATATTCCTGTTATTTTATCCAGCGGATACTCGGAGCAGGAGATAGTTGACCGTTTTACCGGAAAGGGATTCGCGGGATTTCTTAATAAACCTTACGAGATAGCCACCT